>NZ_JAMOKU010000066.1:0-21829 GCF_023656845.1 Parabacteroides sp. Y3-G-102
GGCAAGGGGATATTGTGGGCAGAAGTGGGTATTTCAGCCTCAATTTATCTGCTAATTCAGTGATGAGAGGACGTTTAGACGCAAGAAGGACGCTGAAGAGCTTAGTTGCGGATTTGAGGATATCCAATTTCTTCCTTTCAATCAGTCCACAAAGATAAAAAACCTAATAAAACGAGCCTAATAAAAAAGAAAAGACTGTCTGGGTATATAACCCGGACAGCCTTTTCCTTTATGATACAGACTCTATTCTGAGTATCCCCTATTAATTAGCGAATGATTTCAAAGGAACACTTACTCCCATGTAAAGATTCATGGCGTTACCGCTGACCGGTAAGCATTGTGGAGTTACCTTTGTCAACATATAATCCGATCCGATAAAGAAATTGATCCAAGACGGTGAGAAATTCAAGGCGATACCATACGTCTTGAACTTACTATGGATAAATGAGTAGCTCAGCGTAGCCTCAAACCATTTCACCGGACGGTAATTACCGGACAATGTCAGTTCCGTATAGGCTTTCGGGGAATAAAGACGAGTGCTCGACAATAAACCGATACCTAACTTGTTTTCCAGCAAACGGTACTCGCCACCGATATTGATTGTCGAACGAAGACGGGTAGTGCTTCCGGACTCACCCTCTTTCTTGAAATGAAGCAAGTTCTCGAAATCTTCCTTGATAGCGTCAAACTGATCGCCCATGCTCGGTATATCACCGTTATTCTCGCCAATAGCCAGATCAAAGCCGTTAAAGTCGAAAGTTCCATCCAACTTACCTAGCGTGCTACCTCCCTTGCTCCAGCTGATAAAACCTAAATCAAGGACAGCGGCGGATAACATGATATTCTCGGTCAATTGGTACGTAGCACCCAAGTCCACTCCCATACCGAAACCGCTAAGACCCGGAGAATCGAAATCAAAGCTATTATAATAATCACGGCCTTGCTCGTCTACTTCCATTTCCGGAACCAAGCCTTTCATATTCGTCTGCAAGGTACCGGTAGAGGTAACTTTCCAGCTAGTCTCTCCCATCTCAGCATGCATCTGATCGATCGTAGCGTCCATAGAACCTACGCCCCATAACAATTTAACCTTACCTCCGACTGTCAACTTATCCGTGATAGGACGAGAATATCCTACACCTGTCTCCAAATAAGCCTCGGCATACGCCCTGATATTACGGATATCATACGTGCTCTGAGATCCATTACCCTTTTTCATGAACTCGAACAATGTCTTCGGAGCACGAATATTCGCCAATCCCTTGATAGAAACATCAACCGTCCAGAATCCCTTGCCGGCGTACCAGCCACCGGATAGAACCTGCGTACCAAAATCCATGTTTACCTGATTCTCGTCCTTCAAGCCATTCAGGAAAGACTCGGTATTCACGGAGTTATCCATGAACGTAACGGTCTCACCATTCTTCGGATAAATAAAATTATCCACAGCTATTCCGTTCGTACCATACGAAGCGCCAACCGCGCCTAATACCGGAATGGAGACATAGCCTCTCTCGGGACGATACGCCGGATTCATCGTCGTGCGTACCGTAGAGGATTGCATGAAGTAAGAAGTTCGTATTTGCTGGGCGGATACCGACATCCCCACAGTGGTCAATAAACATAAAGCGCACAGACCTCTCTTATACATATTATATATAGTATTCATCTTTCTTTTTCGTAATTTAAATGGTTAGTACTGGGATCAAATAGAAATTCCGCCTTCTTTCTTGAGTTTCAAGTTGAAGGTAGTTTTCTGGCCTTTCTTCAAAGCCTCGCTTTGATCTCTACCCGTTAAATGTAAATTCAGGTCTATATGACGTGCGTCCTTCATTTTCGGCATATCCTCCTTCGTGATCTCGAAGACAACCTCTCCGGATTGTCCTTTTACCTCTTGCGCCGGGAATTGGATATCTACCGGTACATTGTTCTCATCCATGATCACCATCTCGATAGACATATCGAACGGCATCTCGTTCGTAACCTCTCCATAGATCTTCGCGCTTCCGTCCGAGAAAATATAGTCTACGAAATCCTCATCAAAAGCGTCCTCGATCCGCTCGACGGATACGGCGCTAAATTCCGGTGCCGGAGTCAACGGAAGCTCTACCGCATAGCGTAACTCGCTCAAGGCATCCATAGGAGCGTTCGCCCATTGTTTGCTATCAGCGGACAAAGACAAATGTATTTTTTGAGGAACAATCTGTACGATTCCCGGTAACTTCTCGTTCTTGACAAACTTAAAAGCATCCGTCTTCGGATCAAGAGGGCCGATCCAAATATTAGGAGACACCGTTGACAAGGTAAAATCAGAGGAAGTAGCCTCCTTTTTACTTGCGTTCTCAGCCTCGATAGACAAGCTACAATCCAAAGAGGCATTCTTTACATTCGACTTTAATGTAATATGGGGATTCGTTAACGCCAAAACGAAATCGCCATCAAACAAACCATCGATATCCCCAGTCGTTATATCTTCCGAGGCGATCTCCACTTTATCAGAGGCGGCCCGTAAGCTTTTCCCCTTAATCTTCATCTCTCCATCATAGATCATGATGTAAGCCCCGTCGACTTCCCGAATGGAAGGGACTTTCTCTACATTCACAACGTCATCCGACGTTACATAACCCGTACCGAGGGGAGCTACCCAAGACTCACCCATTACCGCATCGTCCGTATTGACATCGCTTAAATCATACTTACTATCCACACATGCCGCTAAACAGCAAGATGATAGCAATAGCATCACTAAATGTTTGTTTTTCATATAAAGTTATTTTTATCAAAATTATGACCCTAACAGCGCGCAAAAATAAACAAAATAAATGAAAGTTTAGCCATAAAAAAAGAGTGGCATCGTATTATTAACGCCACTCTTAGCTTATACTATCTTTGACAATCAAAATATTCTTCCGCAAATACGAATCTTCATGACCGGATAAACCGTTAGCTTGTCCATGATCTTCGTAAAGGTATCATCCTCGTCTATCTCATTCAACAAGTCCTTTACATCCCCTGAATCCGTATACACCTCCGGTTTGCCATGGAATTGCACACCCAGCTCAAACATCACGCCAACCCGTTTCTTAGGAACCGCACGACCGAATCCAAGACCTAGATAAGGACGAAAACCGGACACTTTCAATCCACCGGATACATTACCGTTATTATCCACCGGAATCGTATAATCACCGATAACTATGCCCGCACTTTCTCCTTGGGCGATCAGGTCTTTCAGCTTATCACTATGCCCTTCTATCTTCACCAAGGAAGAACCACCGAAATAGGCGCCGGCCGCAACGAAGAACGAAGAAGCGTGAGGAAACGGGTAAACATTCACCAACAACTGTCCGGAAGTACGTTTCAAGCTACCTTTGACATCCATGGAGTATGTATCATTATACACACCCGCTCGCGGATCGTTAACATCTACATCCACGTCCGTATTAATGCTGAAACCCGGCATAAAGGTAAGACCACCTCTCAACGCCAGATAAGGCGTAATAGGAGTAGCGACCTCCACATCTACACCCGTCAAACCAACACCCACTCCTGCCGAAACAGAATTGAAAATCCCTAACTCCTTTTGAGCTGAGATAAAATTACACGTCGCAAACATGCTCACGAACGCACAAAGAAGAAATAGTCTTTTCATTTTCACCATATAAGTTAAATTGTTATTCACCCTAGACTCACAAAAATAAATAAAAAACATGAAACATTCGTTGTAAAAAAGAAAAAGCGACATCGAATTTGCCTCGATGTCGCTTTTTTACGGATAAAGTATACTATTTTACGTATAAGCGTACGTTATTCCTCCTCAGAATCGTCTTCCTTCATATTATGGAATACGTTTTGAACGTCTTCGTCTTCCTCTAATTTCTCGATAATCTTCTCGATAGACTCACGCTGTTCCGGAGTAACCTCCTTCAAATCGTTCGGAATACGTACGAACTCACTACTCAAGATCTCGAAACCATTCTCCTCCAAATATTTCTGGATCGCCGAATTCTGCGCGAACTCACCATAAAGAACAACCTCGTCCTCGTCTTCCTCAACCTCATCTACACCGAAGTCGATCAACTCCAACTCTAGGTCTTCTAAAGAAAGATCCTCTTTTTTAGCGATATGGAATACGCATTTATGATCGAACAAGAACTCCAAGCTACCGGATGTTCCCAGAGAACCACCGTTCTTATTGAAATAACTACGAACGTTGGCTACCGTACGAGTCGTATTATCCGTAGCGGTCTCAAC
Source organism: Parabacteroides sp. Y3-G-102 (assembly GCF_023656845.1). NCBI lineage: Bacteria > Pseudomonadati > Bacteroidota > Bacteroidia > Bacteroidales > Tannerellaceae > Parabacteroides > Parabacteroides sp. Y3-G-102. The sequence continues at coordinate 4,255 of NZ_JAMOKU010000066.1, forward strand.
GAAGATAGCGATACCGAAAGGACCATATCCCTCATAGTTCATCTCCTTATAATCCGTGAAATCCTTGGATACGGCACGTTTAATGGCACGCTCCACGTTCTCCTTCGGCATATTCTCCTTTTTGGCGTTCTGCATCAACACACGTAAACGAGGATTATTCTCGGGCTCCGGCCCACCTTGTTTTGCCGCGATCGTGATTTCCTTACCTAACTTCGTGAATACACGGGCCATATTGCCCCAACGCTTAAACTTTCTCGCTTTACGAAACTCAAACGCTCTTCCCATATGTTTATCAGTTTATCTTTATTTTATGTAATTAAATTCTTATCTCAATTGAGCACCTAGCTTTTGTTCCAGATTCGTCTGGATCTTCTTCATGATAGCGTCGATCTGCTTATCGTTCAAAGTCTTGCTCTCATCTTGCATGAAGAAGCTTACGGCATACGACTTCTTGCCCGCCGGAAGGTTCTTGCCCTCGTAAACGTCAAACAGAGATACTTCCTTCAATAGCTTGCGATCGCTATCCTTAGCGATTTTCTCGACCTCGCTAAACTGTACGCTCTTATCAAGCAACAACGCCAAGTCACGTTTAACGGCCGGGAACTTGGAAATCTCGGAGAAGGTTACTTTCGCCTTCTTGATCTCCTTCATCAATTGGGTCCACGACAACTCAGCGTAATAAACCTCCATATCGATATCCAGCATCTTACGAAGTTTCTTGCTTACGATACCCATCGTACCCAATTGACGTCCGGAACCGGTCGTGATGCTTAGGCCCGAAGAATAGATATCATTCGTCAAGTTACCGAAAATAACCCGTTTCATATCCACGCCCAAGCGGGCTAAGATATTCTCTACGTAAGCCTTCAACTCATAAACGGAAGATTTCTCGTCAGGATGCGCCCAGTTGTTCTCCACCCGGTTGCCGGCTACCCAGATGCCTAGACGGTAATCCTCGCTGAACTGCGCCAAGGTCTCATCTTCCTTCTTGTTATCGATATTATAATCATAGCAATTACCGAACTCATAGAAACGGACATTGCCATTCTTACGCTTCATGTTATGCTCGATGCTCTCCAAGCCTCCGAACAACAAGGTCTGACGCATGCAGTTCAAATCAGCGCTTAACGGGTTCATCAACATGACACAATGCGCTTCCGGATAAACAGACAGATCCGTATAATAAGCGGAGCGTGTCAAGGAATTGTTCATGATCTCGTTGAAACCACAACCGCAAAGTTGCTCCGAGATCAAGTTCTGCAATTTCCAGCTACGATCCGTAGGAGTCTGGTAACTTAAATTGGACTTCACGTTATCGCTGAACTCCACGTTATTATATCCGTAGATACGAAGAATGTCCTCGATCACGTCTACATCACGCTGCACATCGATACGATATACGGGAACATGCAAAGTCAAGCCCTCGGCAGTCTCGGATACGATCTCCATCTCAAGGCTTGCCAAGATACTTTTCACGGTTTCTACCGGAATATCCTTACCGATCAACGTATTGATCTTCTCGTAAGTCACCTCAACCGTATACGGTTCCGCCACGGCAGGATAAACATCCTGTACAGCACCCGTGATCTTACCTCCCGCCAACTCTTGTATCAACAAGGCGGCACGTTTCAATACATACATCGTATTGTTCGGATCCAAACCACGCTCGAAGCGGAAAGAAGCGTCCGTATTCAAGCCAAAACGACGGGCGGTCTTGCGAATCCACGTCGGATGGAAACAAGCGGATTCCAAGAATACGTCGGTAGTCTCCTCCGTCACGCCGGAATCCAAACCGCCGAACACGCCACCGATACACATCGGTTCCTCGACGTTACAAATCATCAAGTCACGATCGGTCAACGTACGCTCCACGCCATCCAACGTAACGAATTTCGTACCAGCCTCGGCCGCCTTGACAATCACTTTATTTCCTTTGATCTTACCCGCATCAAAAGAGTGTAAAGGCTGCCCTAACTCATGCAGGATAAAGTTCGTTATATCCACTACGTTATTGATGGGACGAAGGCCGATCACACGCAAACGGTTTTGTAACCACTCCGGGCTCTCCTTCACCGTAACGCCCTTGATCGTAACACCGGAATAACGGGGACAAGCCTCCGTATTCTCTACCACGACCTCTACACCCGGTGTCTCGTCATCGATCTTGAAAGCGTCTACCGAAGGACGTCTCAATTCGGCGGGCTTGCCGTTTTGCTTCAAATAAGCGGCCAAGTCACGGGCGACACCGAAATGGGAAGTAGCGTCTACACGGTTCGGGGTGATATCCACCTCCAGCACGTAGTCGCTCTTTACATTATAATAATCTTTAGCTAACGTACCTACAACAGCATCGGCGGGAAGTACGATAATACCGTTATGGTCGGTACCGATACCGATCTCGTCCTCGGCGCAAATCATACCGTTGGACTCAACGCCACGGATCTTGGATCTCTTGATGGTAAAGCATTCGTCACCGTCGTACAGTTTCGTGCCGTTCACGGCTACGACCACTTTCTGTCCGGCAGCCACGTTCGGGGCACCGCATACGATTTGTAAAGGAGCCTCGCCACCTACATTTACGGTCGTAATATGTAAATGGTCAGAATTCGGGTGTTCCTCACAAGTTAACACTTCACCGATAACCAGTCCCTCAAGTCCGCCCTTAATGGTTTGAACTTCCTCTACTCCACCGGTTTCCAAACCGATAGAGGTAAGCGCCGCAGCAACTTCTTCTGGCTCCAGATCGAAATCAAGATACTCTTTCAGCCAATTGTAAGATATATTCATCGCTATAAAATTTATTCTCTAAAGAGACGGCCTCTATTGATAGCCGCCGAATTGACGGACAAAAGTACGAATAATAATTCAAACGATACAAAAATATCCTCATGAACTTCTACGAACTCTTAACTGCGCCAACGCATGCGTTTCATTCATTCTTAATTTTCTATCGCGAATCATAGATAATAGAGACTCACTTTACGATGAGTCAGAATAAAGATGTACCTTTGCGGGAGGTTTTAACGTTACAACTATTTTTTATGCGTATAGATATACTTACCGTACTTCCCGAGATGATCGAGGGGATGATTGATTGCTCTATCGTCAAGAGGGCGCAAGATAAAGGATTAGCGGAGATTCATTTACATAACCTACGGGATTACACCACTAATAAATGGAGGCGGGTGGATGATTATCCGTTCGGAGGAGAGGCCGGAATGGTGATGCAGATCGAACCGATAGACCGGGCGATCTCAGCGTTGAAAAGCGAACGGGAATATGACGAGGTAATCTATACCTCCCCGGATGGCGAGACACTCAACCAGCCCATGGCCAACAGCATGTCTTTACTAAATAATATGATTATCCTCTGCGGGCACTATAAAGGGATCGACTATCGTATCCGTGAGCATTTGATAACGAAAGAGATATCCGTAGGAGACTATGTCCTTACCGGAGGAGAGCTGGCCGCCGCTATCATAACCGACGCCGTGGTACGCTTGATACCGGGAGCGATCGGCGACGAGCAAAGCGCCCTCTCCGACTCCTTCCAAGATGACTTACTGGCCCCGCCTGTTTATACACGTCCCGCCGATTACAAAGGTTGGAAAGTACCCGAGGTACTATTATCCGGGCACCAGCGCAAGATCGAAGAATGGCGCTTGCAACAAGCACAAGAGCGTACGGCACGCCTCCGGCCGGATTTATTGAAATAGCAGCGTTAAAAAACAAGGCCGGGGATCATCCCCCCCGATGATACCCCGGCCCCTCTATCCACAAACAATCATGGCTACAACATCACTCTTATTTATTGAAACGTTCTTTCAATTTAGCTAACATGTCTTTTGTCATGGCATCCAAATCATACTCCGGCTTCCAGCCCCACTCTTGGCGGGCGCAAGTGTCATCCAAGGAGTTCGGCCACGACTCGGCTATAGCCTGACGCAAAGGATCTACCTCATACTCCATTTGGAAGTCCGGCATATATTTCTTGATATTATTAAAGATGATCTCCGGATCGAAACTCATCGACGCAATGTTGAAAGAGTTGCGATGAACGAACTTCGTAGAATCCGCCTCCATAATCTCGATAGCGGCACGCAAGCCGTCCGGCATGTACATCATATCCATGAAAGTACCGGCTGCGATCGGGCAAACGAATTTCTCGCCCTTAGCGGCCGAATAGTAAATATCGACAGCGTAATCCGTCGTACCACCACCCGGAGGTGTTACGTAAGAGATCAATCCGGGGAACCGAACCGAACGTGTGTCCACGCCGAAACGGATATTATAATAATCACTTAACAACTCACCGGATACCTTCGTCACGCCGTACATCGTACGAGGATTACGGATCGTATCTTGAGGAGTCTTGTCTTTCGGGGTATTGTTACCGAAAACGCCAATAGAGCTCGGCGTAAATACGGCGCAGTGCATCTCACGGGCCACCTCAAGCACATTGAACAAGCCCCCCATACCGATCTTCCACGCCAACTGAGGTTTAGCCTCTGCTACAGCCGACAAAAGAGCCGCCAAGTTGTAGATCGTATCAATATTATATTTTGATACCGTCTCAGCGATCTGCTGCTCGTTCGTGATATCCACGATAGCGGAAGGTCCCGATTCTAACAACTCGCCTTTAGGTTCCGCACCCGGGATATAACCCGCTACTATGTTCCCACCGTAGATACTTCTTAATTTCATGGTTAACTCTGATCCGATCTGACCGGTAGAACCAATTACTAATACATTCTTCATCGCGTTTAATGAGATTTAAGTTTTTTTCCGTCGGCAAAGGTATAGAGAATAAAACAGTTTAGACATGAATTTCTTCTCTTTTTTAGTATTAAAATTCAAAAAAAAAACAGACCTTTGTCTGTCGCTTTGACAACGAAGCTACTACTCACATCTAAATACTAATAAAAAACGAAGTTTTTATGTACGGAAAACTTAAAGAATTCTTGACAAATGAACTTGAAGGCATCAAAGCCGCTGGTTTATACAAGAACGAGCGTATCATTACTACGCCGCAGAGAGCCGACATCAAAGTAAATGCCGGAAGTGATGTTTTGAACTTCTGCGCCAACAACTATCTTGGCCTGTCCGATAACCAACGACTGATCAAGGCCGCGAAAGAAGCCATGGATACACACGGTTATGGTATGTCGTCCGTTCGTTTCATCTGTGGAACGCAGGATTTGCACAAGCAATTGGAAGCAGCCATCTCCGACTATTTCAAGACTGAGGACACGATCCTTTACGCCGCATGTTTCGACGCTAACGGTGGTTTGTTCGAGCCATTGTTCGGCGAGGAAGACGCTATCATCTCGGATGCCTTGAACCACGCCTCTATCATCGACGGTGTTCGTTTATGCAAGGCTAAACGTTATCGCTACGCTAACGCCGATATGGCGGACTTGGAGCGTTGCCTACAAGAGGCGCAGGCCCAACGTCACCGTATCATCGCCACGGACGGCGTGTTCTCCATGGACGGCAATGTCGCTCCGATGGACAAGATTTGCGAGCTTGCCGAGAAATATGACGCATTGGTTATGGTGGACGAGTCTCACTCTGCCGGTGTCGTAGGCCCGACGGGTCATGGCGTAGCCGAGCAGTTTGATGTTTACGGACGTGTAGATATCTTCACGGGTACGCTGGGTAAGGCGTTTGGTGGTGCCATGGGTGGCTTCACGACCGGAAAGAAGGAGATTATCGATATGTTACGTCAGCGTTCTCGCCCCTACTTGTTCTCTAACTCCGTGGCTCCGGCCATCGTAGGCGCAAGCTTGGAGATGTTCAAGATGTTGAAGGAGAGCGACGCTTTACATACGAAATTAATGAACAACGTAAGTTACTTCCGCGACAAGATGCTGGCAGCCGGTTTCGATATCAAGCCGACTCAATCCGCTATCTGCGCTGTTATGTTGTACGACGCTAAGTTGTCTCAAGATTTCGCCGCCAAGATGCAGGAAGAGGGTATTTACGTAACCGGTTTTTATTACCCGGTAGTACCGAAGGGACAAGCTCGTATCCGTGTACAATTGTCCGCCGGCCACGAGACTGAGCATTTGGACAAGGCTATCGCCGCGTTTATCAAGGTAGGAAAAGAGCTAGGCGTTATCAAATAACACCTCTCTCATTCATCATACAAGGCCACATCCGGGCAAGATGATCTGGATGTGGCTTTTTAATCACTAAGAACAATCATGCAACTCAGTAACTACCATAGTCATTGTACTTTTTGTGATGGAAGAAGTATTCCGGAGGATTTCGTGAGATTCGCCATAACACACGGGTTCCGTGCGTACGGTTTTTCCTCCCACTCGCCGCTTCCGTTCGAGACCTTCTGGAATATGTCTAAAGACGATATGCCGGAGTATCTGCAAGAGATAAACCGACTGAAACAGAAATACAGCGATCAACTAGAAATATATGCCGGTCTGGAGATTGATTATCTGGACGAGACCTATAACGCCTCGATCCCCTATTTCCAAGAGTTGCCTTTGGACTACCGGATCGGTTCCATCCATTTCCTGCCCGTATCAGAGCGTCTGGTCGAAGAGAACATGGTCTGTATAGACGGCTCATTCAGGGAATACGCCCACTCCGTGGAGCGGCATTTCGAGGGAGATGTCCGGTTGCTTGTCAAGCGTTTCTTCGATACCACGATGAAAATGATAGAGGCCGGAGGCATCGATATCGTCGGGCATATGGACAAAATCTATATGAACGGACAGAAGTACGAGATCTTCAATTTTGAGGAGGATTGGTATCGGAAGCCTTTTGAGGCTTGTCTGGATCTGGTTCAGGAGAAAGGATTGATGGTAGAGGTCAACACCAAGAACTGGACCAAGAAAAAAGAGCTTTACCCCCGTGTGGAATACCTATCACGGATGCGGGAAATGAATATCCCTGTCATGGTGAACTCCGATTGCCATTATCCGGATTTGGTGAACGACGGTCGCAAGGAGGCTTTCAAGTTGCTGAAGCAAGCCGGCTTCAAGTCCACCCGTGAGCTCGTGAAAGGCAAATGGCAAGATATCGCCCTCTAGGATTTATTTTTCCGCTTATACAGGAAGGATTGCCAACGTTCCTCAGCGTTCCCTTGACGAAACATGTCATAACGTGCCATCGTAAAGAACAGATCCGATAAACGATTCACGAACGCCATGATCCCGGCAGGAACCGGGTCTTTCCGATTCAATGTCCACAAGCGGCGTTCGGCCCTGCGGGTGATCGTACGGGCCAATTGGAGGTGCGCCGAAACAGGTGTGCCTCCCGGAAGGATAAAATACCCGTTATCCTCCATCTGGGCGGATAGATCATCGATATGGGACTCACAAAAGACGGCCAAATCATCGGGAAGCGGATTCGGATTCTTATCACGGATCGCCGATGGTGTCGCCACATGAGACATCACGGCCATCATCTCACGCTGTATCCTACCCAGCAACACCTGCCATTCATGATCGGGAGGCAGCAACGTACGGACAATGCCGATCTCGGCGTTCAACTCATCCAACGTCCCATTCGCCTCAATACGGATGTCATCCTTATCGACACGCTCACCGCCATGTATGCCGGTTTTTCCTTTATCTCCTCCACGGGTATATATTCTCATAGGATACTCATTTTAGGACTTATGAAAAAAGACTACCGTATTCCGGCGATAAACACTATAGTATTCATTTCCAAACACTACTGTGTTTATCCACGAATGCTATAGTGTTCTCACACGAACACAGTAGTCTTTCCTATTCGTTAATCAAAGAAGTGCTTAAACTTACTGAAGATTTTCTCTTTCATCGTCTTATTAGGCTGGAAGTTCGGTGAATTCTCCAATCCGTTCAGCGTCTCTTTCTCCGTAGACGACAAAGTCTCGGGGATATATACACTCACGTTCACCAACAAATCGCCCGTACCATAACTATTGATGGAAGGAAGTCCTTTATTACGCAAACGAAGCACCTTACCCGGCTGTGTACCCGGCTCGATCTTCAATTTCGCCTTTCCGTCGATGGTCGGGACCTCTACCGTGGCTCCCAAGGCTGCTTGCGGAACACTCAATAGCAGGTTGTATAACAGATCGTTCTCATCACGAATCAACTCCGGATGCGGTTCCTCCTCGATAAGGATCAATAAGTCGCCGTTGATTCCACCATGTCGTGCGGCGTTGCCTTTACCATTCATGGAGAGCTGCATGCCCTCGGCTACACCGGCAGGGATATTGATCGTGATAATCTCATCGTCGCGAACGACGCCCTCACCGTTACACTCCGTACATTTCTTGACAACGATCTTGCCCTCGCCACCACAAGTAGGACAAGTCGTCTGCGTCTGCATCTGCCCAAGGATCGTGTTGGCGATACGGGTAACGACACCGCTACCTTTACACGTATCACACGTCTTCACACCCTCCGAGCCTTCCGCCCCGCTACCGTGACAATGCGAACAAGGCACATACTTCTTCACCTTGATCTTCTTTTCCACGCCGTTAGCGATCTCTTTCAGGTTCAGCTTCACCTTCACACGCAAATCCGATCCACGGTTCACACGGCGTCCTCCACGAGAACCGCCGAAACCACCGAAGCCACCAAAACCGCCAAAATGTCCACCAAAGATGTCGCCGAACTGGGAGAAGATATCCTCCATGGACATACCACCACCGAAGCCGCCACCTTGTGAAGCCCCGCCGACACCCGCATGGCCGAATTGGTCATAACGCTGACGCTTTTGCGGATCGCTCAACACGTCGTATGCCTCTGCCGCCTCCTTAAAGTTCTCCTCCGCTTGCTTATCGCCCGGGTTCTTATCCGGGTGGAATTGTATCGCCTTCTTACGGTACGCTTTCTTTATCTCATCCGCCGAAGCATTCTTCTCAACGCCCAGCACTTCATAGTAATCCCTTTTAGCCATCCTTGTATTTGTTATTTGCCGATTTTCCGATTATTCTCCCACTACTACTTTAGCGTGACGTATTACCTTGTCAAATAAGGTATATCCAGTTTGTACGCAATCCAATACCTTGCCCTTCATGTCCGGTTCCGGAGCGGGAATCGTAGCGATAGCCTCAAACTCCTCCGTGTTGAACGGCTTGCCTATGGCCTCGATCGGCTTTACGCCTTGCTGAGACAGATAGCCCATGAACTTACCGAAAATCAAGTCCACGCCTTCTTTAACGGCCTCTACATCCTCAGCCGTGCGGACATTCTGCAAAGCACGCTCGAAATCGTCGATAATAGGAAGAAGGTTCTTTAACGCACCCTCGCCGCCAGTCTTGATCAAATCGGCCTTCTCACGCATCGTACGTTTACGGTAATTGTCAAACTCCGCCATCAAGCGCAGGTGGGAATCGTTCAATTCGTTATATTTCTTTTGCAAGGCTTCCACCTCGCCCGACACATTGTCAGAGCCGGCAGTTTCATCTGCCGCATTTGACTGTTCTTCCTGCAAATTTGTCGCTTCCTCATTATTCACGTTTTCGTTTTTTGAAGCGTTTTCTTTTTTCTCGTTTGGATTCATCTTGCTCATAATCTATCTGATTTTTTTCATTACTAACTAATTGTAAGCGAAATACGGTACCACATAAATACCCTTAAAAAGTATATACACAGCATCCATATCAAGTTCATACACTATTATAGCAGCAAATATATTGCCAACTATTCCACCACATCAAAAATATCTTTACCTTTGCCTATGTTTTAAACGAAACAGGTATTTTTAGAGTAAATAAAATTCCAGAATATGATGAGAAGTGTGATTTTATCAACGTTACTATTAGTATTGGCGGTCTGTACGGTTTCCGCCCAAAACAGGAATACATCCATCTGCCGACTAGGCTTCACATACGATATCAGCCAGAGCAAGAACTGGGGAAATAACAAGCCGGTCATTAAAAGCGTCATCCCTTATTCATCCGCCGAGCAAGCAGGTATTAAGAAATACGACGTGATCGAGGAGATCAACGGTGTACCTGTGACGGAAATATCTGTCGATGAGATCCCACAACTGCTGAATCCCGCCGGAAGAAACGATGTCCTATTGACTATCAGCAACCTTTCCTCTCCTTCTAAACAAGTATTGGTAAAGAAGGACTGCAAGAAAAGTAACGCCATCACGGAAGACCAGCTGGCGTCCGCCTATGCGATGTATAGCTTGGAGACAACCAATGAGCAAGAATTCATATGCCCGTTCAAGACTACCGTCACATCCGACGGCGTAGATTTCGGTAACTTCAAGACATTCGCCTTCTCGACCATCGACGAGAATAACCGTAAACTGGAAACGGTCATCAACGAATGCATCGAGAACGAGTTGACCAAAAAAGGACTTACGGTTGATATCGCGAAGCCGGATTTATTGATACAGACTTTCTATTTTTTCGATAAGAACCCGAACTATCTGGGAGCGAATAAAGTATTGGTAGAAAAAGAACCGACTTACCGGTACAACTTCTCGCACAGTAAGATGGAGAAATTCCCGTTCTTGAATTACGCCGCCGCCGAAGCGGAAGCCGAATATCTGTTGCAATTCGGTATCCGTATCATCGATCAAAAAGATATCCCCGGACGTGTACTCTGGGAATGTGAGGCGAACGAGTTGCTGGAAGACTCTTATCGTTTGGATGAATACGCCCGGGTGCATGTCCCGTTGATGTGTATGCAATACCCATACACGAAATACGGACGTAACGTACCGTTCAAGGTGAGCAAGAAGACCTATAATTATACGGGGATCAGCTACGATATCGATAAATTGGATCAAGTGGTTGACGTAGATCGTAACTCTCCCGCTTATGCGGCAGGCATCCGTCCTCGTGACATTATAGAAAAGATCGGCCGCCATAAGATGGATCATTCGGCAGAGGAGTTCTCATCCGCCTACAAACGCTTTATCACGAACACGATGCAATATCGTGATCCGAAGACGATGTTTACGGACGCGAACGGTTTCAAATATTGCATGTTTTGGGACGTATTCAAATATCCCCAAATAGCGGATGCGTCGCAAAGCTCCGATTACTTGCCGGCGTTCTCTTATTTATACTATTTCGCCCCTTATATTAATCCGTCCGGCAACAACGCCTGTACATTTAATATAAAGCGTGGCAAGACAAAATTAGAAGTAATTATCCGTCCTACCATTCGCTCTGAAGTGACGGTAGAGATCAAATAAAGATTTTACAAACACGTGATATATCCACAAAATTTTGAACAAAAGACGGGCTTTGATAAGATCCGTCACTTAATCACAGAAAAATGTTTAAGCCCGCTCGGGGAAGAGCGGGTAGCGGAGATGGGATTCTCCGCCGATTTCGAGGTCGTATCCAAGCGATTGGAACAAACCGATGAGTTTATCCGTATCCTACACGGAGACACGGAATTCCCCGCCAGTTATTTCTTCGACGTGCGCTATTCCTTGAAACGGATTCGGCCGGAAGGTACTTGGCTGGATGAACGGGAGTTGTTCGACCTCAAACGTTCCTTGCAAACGATCAATGACATCGTACGCTTCTTCAAGCCCATGGACGATGAGGAAATCAAGTATCCGGCCTTGACTGAATTGGCGGGAGATATCTTTGTCTTCCCCCAATTGATTGGAAAGATCGATAGCATCCTCGATAAATTCGGCAAGGTCAAGGACAGTGCTTCCTCCACCCTATCGCAAATCCGCAGGGAGATGACGATCACGATGAGCGGTATATCCCGCAGCCTGCAATCCATCCTCCGTGCGGCTCAATCGGACGGGGTTGTCGATAAGGACGTGACACCGACCATGCGCGACGGTCGTTTGATGATCCCAGTAGCCCCGGCCTTCAAACGAAAGATAAAAGGTATCGTACATGATGAGTCCGCCAGTGGCAAGACGGTCTTTATAGAGCCGGAGGTGGTCGTGGAAGCGAATAACCGCATCCGGGAACTGGAAGGGGAAGAACGCCGGGAAATCATTAAGATACTGACGGAATTCACGAACGTGATCCGTCCTTTAGCTCCGGATATCCTACAATCTTACGAGTTTCTTGCCGACATTGACTTCATTCGTGCGAAAGCGTTATTCGCAGAGCAAGTCAAGGCGATCAAGCCGATCGTGGAGGATAAGCGACAAATGGATTGGGTACGTGCCGTGCATCCGCTCTTATTCCTGTCTTTACAGAAACAGGGCAAGCAGGTAGTTCCCCTCGATATCGAGCTGACCGAGGGAAAACGGATCTTGATCATATCCGGTCCGAACGCCGGTGGTAAATCCGTTTGCCTGAAAACGGTCGGATTACTTCAATACATGTTGCAATGTGGTTTATTGATTCCTTTGCATGAGCGATCAAGAACCGGGATCTTCGAGCATATATTCATCGATATAGGCGATGAGCAAAGCATCGAGAACGATTTGAGTACCTACAGTTCCCACCTTACCAACATGAAGTATTTCGTGAAGAATTGTAACGAGCGGACCATTATCCTAATCGATGAGTTCGGTAGCGGTACGGAACCCCAGATTGGCGGCGCTATCGCCGAGGCTTTATTGGATCGCTTCAACCGGAATCATAGCTTTGGGGTAATCACGACCCACTACCAGAATTTGAAGCATTTCGCCGAGGATACGGAGGGTATCGTAAACGGTGCCATGTTGTACGACCGCCATTTGATGCAGCCCTTGTTCAAGCTTTCTATCGGAAATCCGGGTAGCTCATTCGCCGTAGAGATCGCACGCAAGATCGGTCTGCCCGAGGACGTAATAGCCGACGCTTCCGCGAACGTCGGAGCGGATTATATCAATATGGACAAATACTTGCAAGATATCGTACGCGATAAACGGTACTGGGAAAGCAAACGGCAGAATATCCGTCAGCAGGAGAAAAAACTGGAAGATGTCACTTCTCGTTATGAACAAGACTTGGAAGCCGTAAACAAGCAACGGAAAGAGATCATCCGGGAGGCAAAGGCCGAGGCCCAACGTATTCTAGCGGAGGCTAACGCCAAGATCGAGAATACCGTCCGTGAGATCAAGGAGGCCCAAGCGGAAAAAGAACAGACCAAACTGGCCCGCAAAGCCTTGGAAGAGTTCAAGAACTCCGTAATGGCGACCGAAGAAGAAGACGATAAGATCGCACGCAAGATGGCGAAGCTCAAGGAACGGAACGAACGGAAGAAACAGAAACAAAAAGTGACGGCCCAGCCAATATTTAATAAAGAGGTGATAGAGGTCGGTGACAATGTACGCCTTAAAGGGCAGGTTTCCGCCGGAACCGTTATGGAACTACAAGGAAAGCAGGCCGTAGTAGCATTCGGGATGATCAAAAGCACGGTTAAGCTGGAGCAGTTGGAAAAGGTAAGCAAAGGCCAGATCAAACGGGAAATCCAGAAAAGCACGTTCGTCAGCTCCCAGACCACTGACAATATGCATGAGAAGAAGATAAACTTTAAGCAAGAAATCGATGTGAGAGGAATGAGGGGCGATGAGGCATTGCAAAGCGTGACCTATTTTATCGACGACGCCATTCAAGTCGGGGCAGGCAAGGTTCGTATCTTGCATGGAACCGGTACGGGTATCTTACGTCAGCTAATCCGGGATTATCTGCACACGGTTCCCGGTGTCCGTCGTTTTCAAGACGAGCATGTGCAGTTCGGAGGTGCCGGCATCACCGTTGTTGAATTCGATTAAAAAGAGATCCTTATTATGAGACGGAATGAATATACACACAGGAGAAGACATATATCCAACCGGCATTTATCGGACAAGTATTATTACGCCGGCGAACATGAGACAGCAACCGGCATCCGTCTCACGCAATACAACGAACAATCTTTGCATACGAAAGAGGTGCGGATAACCGACACCTCTTTCAGCAAACTATCCGACCCGGATCAGATCAATTGGTTCGAGGTTAGCGGATTGACCAATGCGGATGCCATTACCCGTATCGTAAAAGATTTCGGACTGCATAATCTGGACGCTAAGGATATCTTGACTCCCCAACACGTGGTCAAGGTAGAGGAATACAAAGGACGAATGCTTATCGTATTAAACTCCTGCTATTACGATGTCAATAACGAGATGCGGTCTGAGCACATCAGTATACTGGTAGCGAACAATACGGTTATCACTTTTACGGAAAGCAACAACCCCGTATTCGAGGCCGCTCATAAAGCGCTACTATCCAACATGCTGAACATCCGGAAAAAAGGCAGTGGATTGCTGCTCGCTTTCCTTCTAAACACGATCATAGCGAATTTAGTAGAATCCGCCTCAAAGGTAGAAGAGATACTAGAGGATATAGAAGAGACCTTGCTCGATCCTAAGAACGATCAGGGTAATATGGGTTCCCTAATCCAACAACACCGCCATGAGTACATGATTATCCGTAAGAATAGCCTACCGCTGAAAGATCAATTCTCAAAACTATTACGAACAGAGAACGGGATTATCACCCCGGATATCCTGCCGATCTATAATGACCTGCAAGACCAACTCCAATTCGTTATCCAAACAACGGAAAGCTGCCGGGAAATCACCTCTTCCCTTGTCGATCTTTATATATCCAATAACGATCTTAGGATGAACGCCATCATGAAACGGCTGACGATTGTCTCCACCCTTTTCATCCCTTTGACATTCTTGGTGGGCGTATGGGGTATGAACTTCAAGATAATGCCGGAATTGGATTGGCGTTACGGTTATTTCATAGCTTGGGCCGTCATGATAGCTACCGGAGTATTGACTTGGCTATATATGAAACGAAAGGATTGGTATTAAAACCAATCCTTACGATCTGAAGAATTTCTTCCTATACTTATAAAAAGTATTCTTAGAGACGTTGAAATGCTCGCAAATCGATCCTACCGATTCTCCCCGCTCCAACATGTTCATGATCTCCCCCTTATGGGCGTCTAAGAAGAACAACTTGGATTCCGAGCCTTTAGGACGTCCCAACCGCTTTCCCGTACTTTTCACCTGTTCCAAGGCGTCTTTTGTACGTATGGAAACCAGACTGTGATCAATCTCGTCTACTTGCTTGAAGACATTAATCATCAATTGGCGATCCATCCGGTCATCGAATATATAACGGTCGTTTATACAATAGACCGTCACGTCCTTCTCCATGCAAACGGTAAGTATCCCCATCAACTCATATAAGGTAAGACACAAACGGGTAATATCCGATACGATCAAGGCATCCCCTTTCTTCAAGCGTTCGAGAACAAGTTTTAACTTTGGTCCCGGCTGTTTCGCTTTCTCTCCGGATACTTCCATGACCCATTTATCCACATGGATATCTTTGGCCGCGGCAAAAGAAGAGATCTCTTCCCTTTGAATATCCAAGTGTTGCCGGTCTGTAGCCACATTTAAATACGCTATCGTCATAAATTTCACTAATTGTTTCTAGCGTGAAGGTACAAAAAGAATGAGTATATCTTCAAGATTATGGGATGTTTAACGCTTTATTTCGTACATTTGCGTTTATATTCATATATTATGATAACACATATACGAGTAGCTAGCCAACAATTGGAACAACCCCGATTCGAGTCCCCGAAAGAGTTGGTCTCTTGGATGGGCGCTATCCAGGCGCAGGAGTATGAGATGGCCAAATGGGCGATCGGTATTCGCTTGAGATCCTCTTCCCTTGAAAAGGTAAATGAGGCTTTGTACAAAGGTGATATTCTACGTACCCATGTGATGCGTCCTACTTGGCATTTCGTGGCCGCCGAGGATATCCGTTGGATGCTTATGCTATCTTCCGAGCGTATCAAGGCTGCCGTTATGTCGTACGCCAAGGGACATTTCGGGAAGATAGAAAAAACGCTGTTCACAAGATGCCTAGATCAGATCGGAAAGATACTGGAAGGATACAAAAGCCTGACCAAACAAGAAGTAACGGCGGAATTGCAAAAATCCGGGATTTTGCCCACCATAGATCACGTAAACCTTTTCCTTACATGGGGTGAGGTGGAAGGCATCGTCTGTAGCGGGATCGATAAAGGAAAGAAAACGACTTACGCCTTATTGGACGAACGTGTCCCTCCTACTCGTGAACTTTGCAGGGAAGAGGCTCTGGCGAGATTGGCATCCAGATATTTTCAAAGCCACTCCCCTGCCCAGTTACAGGATTTTGTTTGGTGGTCCGGGCTAACCGCTACCGAGTGTAGGCTCGCTATCAATCTGATCAAGGCAGAGTTAATGACCGAGACGTTCGATTCCCGTGAATATTTCATCCACCAATCATGGAAAGGAAAAAATGAGAGCGAACCTGTACTGCGTCTCCTCCCCGCCTTCGATGAATACTTGATCAGTTACAAAAACCGCACGGACGTATTGCCGCTAGAACATCATCCAAAAGCGTTCAACCGATTCGGCACCTTCTACCCGGTTATCTTATATAACGGAAAGATAATAGGTAATTGGAGCCGCTCCATTAAGAAAAACACCATTCAAATAGAAATGGACTTTTTCGAGAAGAAGCCCCGCATTCCAGTGAAATTAATCCAGCAGGCCGAAGCGCAGATAGACGCTTTTTATAGAGGCTTATTGTACCGCCCAGCGCTTCAATGTCGGGAAAAATAATTTCATATTCGCTACGGCCTCCTCTTTCGTATAATGAAAGTCCGCATCTTTATTGAACTCATCGACAAACTGGGCACAATGATCGATCATCTGATCCATCGTACAGTCCATCGTAAAGGCCCCGTCCTTATAACAATAGCAACAATATTCCTCATTCTTGCTTCCGTCATGGTTCGTTCCTAACTCCTCATTCTTTTGCAGCGGCATACCGCAGCTTTGGCAAAATTTTGTTTCCATACTAATTTATTTTATTGGTATATAAATCTTTGTCACTTGCGTATCGTCATCCTCTTCCGAATAACTCACATATTCCTCAAACGCCATTCCATGCCGTTTGGTATAATTGAAATCTATATTTATAGTATTATATAGTTCTTGTAATCCCGCATAACTACCTTTTAAGGTATAAACCGCATATTTTCCTTTCTGCAAACGAATCGTACCGAACATCCCTGATGGAATAATCTCCTTCCCGACCGAAGCATTACTCCACTTCTCGGTCTCTTCTCTCAGACGTGCTCGCAACTTATCCATATAAGCTTTCGGAGATACGCTGAATTGTTTCTTGAACGCTTTCGAGAAAGATTGGGGGTTATCATAGCCTACCCGACTCGCTAGATCTGCCAGACTCATATCTTCCGTATGCATATATAGAATCGCTCGCTCTACACGTTGCCTCGCCACATAAGCATATAATGACTCATTCAAGGCTCCTTTCATAATACGTAGTAGCTGCCGCTCGGACACGTTTACCTGCCCGGCTATTATATCCAGTCGTAAAGGGAGATGCAAATTCGCATTGATATAATCAATTACTTGATTAATTTTCCGTTGATATATGTTTTCCGTATCAGGCTTCATCCTATAGATTCTTATGATGACAAAAATACCTTAATTCCGCAACACTATTATAAATTAAACTTTTTAAGTACCTGAGCAACAAAAAGTTGCTCAGGATTTTGCCATGTCAGAATTTTCACTTATCTTAGTGTTGCAAAAAAAACAAGAGAAT
>NZ_JAMOKU010000067.1:0-20701 GCF_023656845.1 Parabacteroides sp. Y3-G-102
AGAAGTTAAGCCTCGTCACGCCGATGGTACTGCGTAACAGTGGAAGAGTAGGTAGCCGCCGTCTTGAAGCAAGGCGACAGCCGATGGAGAGGAGTCAGTCCGTAAGGGGTGACTCCTTTTTTTGGTATATATCCTCTCTGCCTTTTTCTATTTTTAGGTGTACTTTGTTGTTCGGATGGATAAGAAATTGTAATTTTGTGCTTTTGTAATAGCTAAGAACCTCATATGGATACTGAAAAGAAAGAGAATAAAGAAGTAAATAAACTTTCGCTACTTATCGTAGCAGTTATAGTATTGGTACTGATTATTGCTGGTGCCGGTTATTATATTTATCATCAAAAGCAGCAAATGACTGATTTGGTGGAAACCTTTGATCTTGAGAAAGAATCTTTGGAGGATGAATATAATGAATTGTCTCTTCAATATGAAGGTTATAAGTTTAGCGTAGGCAATGATTCCCTTGTTGCCCTATTATCTACGGAGCAAGCAAAGGTACAACGTTTATTGGAAGAATTGCGTACGGTGAAGGCTACGAATGCGAAGGAAATAGCTCGCTTGAAAAAGGAATTGGATACCTTACGTAAAATCATGCGTAACTATGTTGTCCAAATCGATTCCTTGAATCGTGAGAATGAGCAATTGAAGGTTGAGAAGAAAGAGGCTGTTCAGAAATATCAGAGGGCTACTTCACAAGCTGCTACCTTGAAAAAGGAAAAAGAGAAATTGACGGAAAGAGTAACGTTAGCTAGTCGTTTGGATGCGACGGATATTAACGTGACTCCTGTGAACTCTCGAGGTAAACTAGCTAAGCGTATTAAGAAGATGCAGCAATTCGTCGTGACTTTCAAGATAGCGAAGAACATTACCGCTCCTGTCGGCGAAAAGATGGTATATGTACGGATCATGAAACCGGATGACGATATATTGGTGAAAAGCCGTGCGGATGTATTCGCTTTTGAAGGAAAGGAAATCAATTATTCTATGAAGAAAATGATAGAATATGAAGGTGAGGAGGTGGCTGTGACCATGTATTGGAATATCGAGGAATTCTTATCTCCGGGTACTTACCGTGTGGATATTTTCTCTGACGGTAATTTGATCGGACAGAAGAGATTTACCTTGGATGATTAACTATGAAATTATCTCCCGACTTTGAGAAGTTCCTAAGTTTTATTCCGGAGATTCTGTCTCGAGATGAATCTTTCCTAAAGGATTTGGAAAGTTGTACTCGAGGTGTGACAATCCGGAAAGGGGATTATTTGATTCGTACGGGCGAGTTGTGCCAAGATGCCTATTTTATTAATAAAGGGCTTTTTATCAATCAATATATTAATGAGAATGGGAATGAATGCGTAACCGGTTTCTCCTCGGATAGTATGTACCCATTTGTTTCTACAATCGGTTATTTTACACAAGTCCCTTCTGAGTTTGAGGTGAAAGCTATCGAGGATGGTGAATTACTTTGTTTCTCCCGGACGGATATCGAACGTTTGTCGTTGGGATATCCAGCTTTCGCTACCTGTTATCAGAATGTGATGCTGATGATTATTTCCAAGCTCTATTCAATGTTCGCTGTCCGTCAAACCTGTAAGGCGGAAGAATTCCTGAAATATCTTTATACGAACCACCAATGGATCGTAAGCCGGGTACCTGATAAATATATAGCTCAATATATGGGGGTTAGTGATTCTTGGTATTGTAAGTTGAAGAAACGTATCCTTTATTGAATTAGTTCAATTTTATATTCGCTTTAAACCTATACTTTTGTGCGGGTTTTTATATTTTTGTCACATAGGGAATATGATGGCATTATATAGGTAGGTTAAAACGATATAAAGATGAAACGAACTATCTTACTATTAACATTTGTAGTCACGGTGAGCTGTATGCACGCTCAGCGAATGTTGACATTGGAAGAGTGCCGGAATCTGGCGATCCAGAACAATAAGGAGCTACAAATCTCTGGCGAAAAGATCAAGATGGCGGATAACGAGAAGAAAGCCGCTTTTACCAAGTATTTTCCTCAATTATCGGCAAACGGTGCCTATATGTGGAACCAGAAGGATATAAACTTACTGGACATGGGCGCTTTGTCCTCATCCTTGAGCTCTTCTTTAGGTGGCTTGGCCCAATTACCGATGATCCAACATTTGATGAGTGGGGTGAACGATATGCAACATTTGGATGTGCAGAATATCTGGGTGGGTAATGTATCGTTGGTGCAGCCTGTATTCATGGGCGGGAAGATCGTTAATTATAACCAAATCACTAAGTTTGCCAAGCAATTAGCGGAGTCAATGAATAATTTACAGTTGCAGGACTTGATTTATAAGACTGACGAGACCTATTGGCAGGTCATATCTTTGGTGAATAAGAAGAAATTGGCGGACGCTTATGTGGATTTGCTCCGTAAGATGGATAGTGATGTGACCGCTATGATCTATGAGGGAGTCGCTACCGAGGCCGATGGTCTTTCTGTCAAGGTGAAACTGAATGAGGCAGAGATGGCTCAGACTAAGGTTGAGAATGGTCTGGCTTTAACCCGAATGCTTTTAGCGCAAATTTGTGGTCTGTCTTTAGAGGAGGATTTATCGCTTGCAGACGAGAAGCTGGATAATTTTCCGGTAGAGACAACACAAGCCTCGGCCGATCTGAATGAGGCTTTCATGAATCGTAATGAACTGAGAAGTTTGGATCTGGCAACGAAAATCTATAAGCGAAAAGAACGTATTGCTTTGGCAGAGATGTTGCCTAATGTCGCTTTAGCGGCGAATTACTTCGTCACGAATCCGAATGTTTTTAATGGTTTTAAAAATGATTTCGCCGGTATGTTTAATGTCGGAGTTATGGTAAAGGTACCCTTGTCCGGTTGGTGGGAAGGCACTTATAGGCGTAACTCGGCGAAAGCGGAAACGCGCATAAAAACACTGGAATGGCAGGATGCTCGTGAAAAGATCGAGTTGCAGGTAAATCAATCCGTTTATAAAGTGAATGAAGCGGGCAAAAAGTTGATCGCTTCTTCCCGTAATATGGAAAATGCGGAAGAGAATTTGCGGCGTGCGAATTTCGGTTTTGAGGAAGGGGTTATCCCGGCTTTGAACTTAATGGAGGCGCAGACAGCATGGGTTTCTGCTCGCTCTAGTTTGATTGATGCTCAAATCGAGGTGAAATTAACAGAAGTTTATCTAAGCAAGGCTTTGGGTAAACTGTCCGCAAATGAATAAGAGTAATAACAAATAAAAATATACACAGAGATGAACGAGAACAAGAAGTTTTCTATCAGTAACATGATGTTAGCTTTTATCACAGTATTGGTCGTGATCGGATTGGTAGCCTTGGCGGGTTTCTTTCTGCTTACACCGCCTGACGATATTATAATGGGGCAGGCCGAGGCCACCCAAGTTCGTATCTCCGGTAAGGTTCCCGGACGTATCGCTTCTTATCGTTTTGGCGAAGGCGATCAGGTAAAAGCCGGAGATACTTTGGTCTTTTTAGACACGCCCGAGGTTATGGCGAAGCTGAAACAAGCGGAGGCGGCTCGTGCGGCAGCGGAGGCGCAGAACGCTAAAGCGATTAAAGGAGCCCGTGAACAGGAAATCACGGCCGCTTATGAGATGTGGCAAAAGGCGCAAGCTGGATTAACTATCGCTAAGAAATCTTTCGATCGTATTCAGAATTTATACGAGAAAGGGGTGATGTCCGCTCAAAAAAGAGACGAGGTGGAGGCTAATTATAACGCTATGGTAGCGACAGAGAAGGCTGCCCGTTCTCAATATGAGATGGCAAAAGAAGGTGCCCGTAAGGAAGATAAGGCTGCCGCTGCCGCTATGGTCCAACGTGCGGAAGGTGCTATCGCCGAAGTGGAGTCGTATGTGGGCGAGAGCGCTTTGGTGGCTCCGATTGACGGGGAGGTTTCAGAACGGTTCCCGGAAGTCGGCGAGTTGGTTGGTACAGGCGCTCCGATCATGAATATCTCTGATTTAAATGATGTATGGGTAACTTTCAGTATTCGTGAGGATCTGTTGAAAGATATCAAGATTGGTTCGGAAGTAAATGCTTTTATACCGGCGTTGGGGGACCTACCGGTGAAGTTGAAAGTCTATTATATGAAGGATATGGGCTCGTATGCCGCATGGAAAGCGACAAAGACGAATGGACAATATGACTCGAAGACTTTCGAGGTGCGTGCCCGTCCGTTGGAGAAAGTCGCTGATCTTCGTCCGGGAATGTCCGTGATCTTAAAGAAAAAAGGGAAAGAGATCGTATGACCTATAAAGAAAGTTTGCATAGAATCTGGCTTATCGCAAAGCGTGAGGTGCATCGGCTGGTGGCTCAACCGATTTACTTCTTTTGTATGCTGATCGCTCCGGCTATCTGTGTCATTTTCTTTGTATCGTTGATGCATGAGGGATTGCCGACCGATCTGCCGATAGCAGTGGTGGATATGGATAACTCCGCTACCTCACGCAATTTGATTCGCCAGTTGGATGCCTTTGAGCAGACAGAGGTGTATATGAAAACCATGTCGTTTACCGAGGCTCGTCAGGAAATGCAGAAAGGGAATGTATATGGAATTTTTTACATTCCATCCGGTTTCGCCGTGGACGCCACATCTGGAAAGCAGCCCCGGTTGTCTTTCTATACGAATGGTACCTATTTGATCGCCGCTTCCTTGCTGTTTCGGGATATGAAAACGATGTCGGTATTGGCGGGGGCCGCTGTGGGTTTACAGACCGGACAAGCTAAAGGATATACCGAAGCGCAGATCATGGGACAGCTACAACCGATCGTGATCGATACGCATCCGATCGGCAATCCGTGGTTGAATTATTCGGTATATTTGAATAATACGGTTTTGCCGGGTATCATTCAGTTGATGGTATTTCTGGTGACAGTATTCAGTATCGGTACGGAAATTAAATATTCCACATCCCGTAAATGGTTGGATATGGGAGGGAGTTCTATCGCAGTTAGTTTGTTGGGAAAGTTATTGCCGCAGACGGCTATTTTTACGGTCGTAGGCTTTATGTATTGTGCGGTGTTGTATGGATTTAATTCTTTCCCGTTAAATAGCGGTTGGTTTCCGATACTTTTGGCGATGTTTTTGCTGATTATATCCTCTCAGGCGGTAGGCGTATTTATGATCGGCGTATTACCGACTCCCCGTTTAGGGCTTAGTTTCGCCAGTCTGTTCGGAATGATCTCGTTCTCCATTGTCGGATTCTCGTTTCCGGTACAAGGTATGGACCCTACGTTGCAAGCGTTGGCACGTTTGTTTCCTCTGCGGCATTATTTCTTGATTTATGTCGATCAAGCCTTGAACGGGCGGGCGCTATTCTATACGTTGGGCGAGTACGCTTGGTTGTTGGGATTTCTGATCTTGCCGTTCCTTATCGGGCGGAACTTGAAGAGGGCGTTGTTGGATTTCAAATATCTACCGTAAAAACTGTATGTGATGAAAAGAGAACATCGTTTACGATATATCATAAAGGAAGGTCTTCTGGATACGTTTTATATTTGGAAGGATGAATTGAGAAACGTGTTTAAAGATGCGGGGGTCATGATTTTCTTTTTCTTGGTGCCTTTCGTATATCCGCTGCTTTATTCATTTATATATAATAACGAGGTAGTACACGAGGCGAAGATGGTGGTGGTAGACCAAAGTGATTCCTATTTGAGTCGTGAGTTTACCAGACGGGTTAACGCCACGCCGGATGTGGAAGTAGTGGGTGTTTGTCCGGATATGGCGGAAGCCAAGAAGATGTTGGATGAGAAGAAGGCCTATGGAATTTTGCTCTTTCCCCCGGATTATAGTAAGGACCTGCATGAAGGGCGACAGACAACCGTCTCGTTGTATTGCGATATGAGCGCCTTATTGTTTTATAAGGCTTTCCTTTTGGCGACGACAGAGGTGTCATTGGATATGGGTAAGGAACTTCGGATGCATAATAATCCGTCGTCTACGGATAAGATGGACCAGATCACGGTAGACCCGATCCCGTATGAATCGGTAGCGTTGTTTAATTCCCAGAATGGCTTTGCCAGTTTCTTGGTACCGGCTATCTTGATCTTGGTATTGCAACAGACCTTGATATTGGGTATCGGAATGTTGGGAGGAACGGCCCGGGAAAAGAACCGCTTTCATAGTCTGGTGCCTATTTGCCGGCATTTTAATGGAACTTTGCGTATCGTGTTCGGCAAGTCGCTGACTTATCTTTTGCTGTATGTGGTGGTTTGCATCTGGGTATTGGCTATTGTCCCTAAGTTATTCTCCTTACCTCAGGTTGGTGAGCCACTGACTATTTTGTTGTTTTTACTGCCTTACCTGTTTGCCTGTATTTTTATGTCTATGACGCTATCTGGATTTATGACGAGTCGTGAGTCGCCTATGTTGGTATTCGTTTTCACGTCTGTCATCTTGTTATTTATCTCGGGTGTCTCTTGGCCGGAGGCGGCTATTCCTCCGTTTTGGAAAGTGGTGGGTTATTTGTTTCCTTCTACTCCGGGTATCCAGGGATTTATTCGTATCAATACGGCAGGCGCTTCCTTGCATGAGGTGGCGCATGAATATCGGGTATTATGGATTCAAGCGGGCGTATATTTCATCTTGTCTTGTATCATTTACCGTTATCAGATCATACGTAGCCGCAAGATGATTATTAAGCAATATCGGTATATGAAGATGCGACGGATGTTGCGAGAGAGAGAATAATCCCTCGTTTAGGTCTACCCTAATCACTCATTTAGGGTGTCCCTAAACGGGGGATTAGGGTGAGGGTAAAGTGTGATTAGATTTTAACTTTCGGTTTATACATATCCTCAGCCGTCAGGCCACATTCTTTCATCATGCGGATACTGTAAGACAGATCGCTGACGTTTGGTGTCACGTTGTTACTTCCAAACGTGAATTTAACGCCGGCGGCTTTCGCCTTCATAATGATCGCTTTATTTGGAATGTTGTATAGTTCGTTGATCTCTAAAGCTTTTCCGCTTTTAGCCAATGCCTCGACGAAACGCTTCATGCGGGCCTCCGTCCAGAACTCGTCAAAACGCTTATCCATCGGAGATGGCAAGAAACAAGGATTTACATAGATATCTACCGGCTCTTCCAATACGGAGCAGATACGATCTACGATCATGTCCATATATTGCTCCTCATTCTCGATCCAAGTCTCTTCCGGAATCCATAGGCGGGTACGGCGACCTTTATTGTCCTTGAACGTCAAAGCGTCCGTAAACACATAGTCGAATTCTTTAAGAGTCTCGGGAGAGAATGTGGTTATCCATTCGCGTCCTTCCGCTTGCATACCAAGGATGAAAGGCTGTGAGCGCATCTCATTTAGGTAATCCATGACTTGTTGGTCGTTCGTGATCGGGAAACCGATGCCGCAGTTCGGTGCGATCGTATAATTGATACCGGTCTTGCGGGATTGCTTAGCGGCAACTTCCTTGGTTAATCCACC
This sequence comes from Parabacteroides sp. Y3-G-102, assembly GCF_023656845.1. Lineage (NCBI taxonomy): Bacteria > Pseudomonadati > Bacteroidota > Bacteroidia > Bacteroidales > Tannerellaceae > Parabacteroides > Parabacteroides sp. Y3-G-102. The sequence goes on from NZ_JAMOKU010000067.1 coordinate 7,464, forward strand.
TTTTAAATGCACGTGGTAATCCAATACAGGGAAATCCGATTGATGTAATTTTATGATCTCGTCATTTTGCTCATCGTTAGCTTCCGCCAATTGTGCGTTGATATCGATCGTGGATTCATCAATTACGTTCACGGTGATGTTCTTGATCTGGATCTCACCGCTACCATCACTCTCTATACCAAATGTCCCTTCCGATAATAAGGCATAGGTGTTAGCGTCCGTACGATACGGTGCGGTCGGTTGGATATACTCTACAACCGGTTCGCCGTTTATATTTACATCGATCTCTTGTCCGGCAACCCGGATATCCATCTTGAACCATTGATCTTCTTTTACGAAGCTTTTGGTCAAATTCCTCACGGAAACAAGACTTCCTGTCATTTTCCACCAAACCTTATCAGCCCGGTCATTATTGATAGCGATACGATATCCTTTCTTCAAGTTCGGGTCCGTATGGAACCAGACGGCGCCTTTGCCTCCCGGGGTAGTACGTAAATCAAGGGTCAGATCGAAGTTTTTGTATTTGCCGTTTTTCAGTACGACCAGCGCATCCGTACCTTTCAAGGTCATTATGTCGTCTTGAACGGAGACATCGCCTGTCATTTTCCATTTGTTACTATCTTTGCCATCGAATAAGGTGCCACTGCCAGAAACACTACAGGCTGTGGTCAGGACAAAGAGAAGGCCCATCGCTAGAATTGATAATTTTTTCATGATATAAATGATTTAAGTAATAATATATCCTCCAAAGATAACGAAAATTAAAATACAATGTCCTTTTTGAAGATTTTAACTTCCATAAAGATATAAACCTAAGAATATAGTCTTACTTTTGTAAAAATTCTCAATCAAACTTAATTAATAGTACTATGCAGAACAGACGTAATTTTTTGAAGCAAGCCTCTTTGATGCTTGCGGGTGGGTTGGTAGCCCCGCAGTTATTATCTTCTTGTGGCGGTAAATCAGGACAAGCTGCCGCTACAGCATCGGAGTCTTCTAAATATATAGGGCTTCAATTGTATTCTTTAAGAGACCTTGTAAAAGAAGAAGGTATCCAGAAAGTCTTGGAAACCGCCGCTAAGATGGGTTATAAGAATCTGGAGACAGCAAGCTATGATAACGGTAAGATTTACGGTTTAGCTCCCGCTGAATTTAAGAAAATGGTGAATGACCTAGGTATGAAGTGCACGAGCGCTCACCTTGGACAGGCCTTTACGAAAGAAAAAGAAGCCGAGGTTATGAGTTGGTGGGATCAAGCGATCGATGCTCATAATGAGTTAGGCGTTAAATATATGGTTCAACCGTGGATGCCGGTTAACGATAAGACTACATTGGATGACTTGAAGATGTACTGTGATTATTTCAACACGGTTGGTTATAAGACCGCTGCCGCTAGTATCGCATTCGGTTATCATAACCATGACTTCGAGTTCCGTAAGATTGACGATCAGTTGATTTATGATTATCTGTTGGATAACGTAAGCCCGAACCACGTATTCTTCGAGATGGATGTATACTGGGTAATGATGGGTGGCGGTGATCCTGTCGCTTACTTGAAGAACCGTCCGAGCCAGTTCAAGGCTATCCATATCAAGGATGAGAAAGAGATCGGCGCAAGCGGTAAGATGGATTTCAAGCCTATCTTCGATCAAATGTACGCTAATAACGTAAAGGATTGGTATGTTGAAGTGGAACAATATACTAACAATGATCCGGTTGCCAGCGTTCAGCAAAGCTATGATTTCTTGAATAAGGCTGATTATGTGAAATAATCCGTTCGATGATAAAAAAGAAGAGGCTACTTCATTATCGGGTAGCCTCTTTTTTTATGTTCGCTTATTTGGAATACTCGTTCAATCGGGTGGATTTCGCAAGCTCGATGATTTGTTTCCAATCTTTAGCTAAGTTTTCCATATCCGGATATAGTAAATCCGCTCCGGCATCTAATAAAACTTGATCGGGGAGAGGTCCGGTGTTTACGGCTATCGTAAAGATATTGGCTGCCACGGCAGCTTCTACTCCCATGGGAGCGTTCTCTACCACAAAAGTTTCATTAGGCTTCGCATGCGCTTTTTGAAGTCCCATTAAATAAGGTTCGGGGTGTGGCTTGCCATATTTCACGTCGAAAGCCGTAACCATTTTCTCTCGGTTGAAATGTCCCGGATAGGTATGGTTTAGCTTATCGATCAAGCTATGTTGGCCGGAACCGGTGACAACCAATCGTTGCAGTCCGGATGCTTCCACTTCTTTTAGAACCTCTGCGGCGCCGATCATGGGGGCACCGTCATTATAGGTATTGAATAGATCCGCTTTCTCTTTATAGATCGTTTGCTTCTCCTCGGCGGTAGCGTCTCGTTGGAAAGTGCGTTGGTATAGCTCGTTGATCGTGCTTTCCCCAGTACGTCCTTCGAACATATAAAAGTCTTCCGGCCGAGAAGTTAGCTGATGGAGGGTCGCTACCTCATGCCATGCCCGTGCATGAAAACGCATAGAGTCATATAATACACCATCCATATCGAAAAGAACAGCTTTGGGAGAAAGGGATTCCTGCCTGTGTTTACGCAGATATCGGATAATCGCTTCTTGAATCATGTTATTACCTTCTTAAAAACCAATACAAAGGTACGTAATAAATCGGAATTAACAGAAATGGGAGGAAAGCTTCTTGAAATTAAATAAATATGATATATAATGGAATTTCATTTTATGAAACAAAAATGGTTTAAATGGGTGCTTACTTTTGATCCACCTACATGTACACCCTAACCGGATTGATAAATTCTATAATTATCTGGATGAGTTGATAGATGTATTGAAAAATAAGGGATATAAATTTATTTCGTTGAGATAATTAATCAATAAATTATGACGTAGTTCGGTGAGAACTTAGTTGTTTAATCATTGCAAATATATGAATATTTGGGGAATATCAAAATATCATATATTAAAAATCAATGTATACAGAAATATTATATACCTAAATGTAGGTATAATTGAACCCCTTTCAGATAGACAAGTGAGACTTTGGTAGAAATATAATTAATAAGAAATAGTATACAGTATTATGATATCACTTATTCATAGCAAGTTATAGCCTTTGAAAATTCGTTATTAATGCGCTTACTAGAGTTCTCACCGGACTCTTTTCTGGTGAAGAATGGTATATTTATTATCTAGTATGAATAGAGGAGAATTAGTACAATCTCTTGTGGAAGAAACAGGATTGCCGAAAAATGTTGTTAGAACCGTAGTGAATGCGTTACCGACTGTTGTGGCGAAAGGAATACGGGAAGGAGAATCTATTTCCATGAAAGGATTTGGATCTTTTGTACCTTGGCAACAATCCGAGCGATTGGCACGTAATCCGAAAACAGGGGAGGAAGTAATGATTACTCCACGTGTCTCGGTCAAATTCAAGGCCGGGAGCGATTTACTTAAAGAATTAAATGAGTAATAAAAAACTATTCAAACGAAAAAACGGTTTCCTCGTGATGAGAAAACCGTTTTTTTATGGGATAAATCGTATTATAAACGTGCTTTGATAGCTTCGCTTTCTTTCTCGTATCCCGGCTTATTCAACAGGGCGAACATATTCTTCTTATAAGCCTCGACACCCGGTTGATTGAATGGGTTAACGCCCAACATATAACCACTGATGCCACAAGCTTTCTCGAAGAAATAGAACAACTGACCAATATAGAACGCACTTACTTCCGGCATAGTTACCTTGATATTAGGAACGCCACCATCTACGTGAGCTAACTGAGTACCTAACTCAGCCATCTTGTTTACCTCGTCTACATGCTTGCCTGCCAAGAAGTTCAATCCATCCAAATCAGCCTCGTCTGTAGGAACCAATACGCTATGATCTGTAGCTTCCACGGAGATAACCGTTTCGAAAATCGTACGCTCACCGTCTTGAATCCATTGACCCATGGAATGCAAATCGGTTGTCAAATCTACAGATGCGGGGAAAATACCTTTACCGTCTTTACCTTCGCTCTCTCCATAAAGTTGTTTCCACCATTCTGCGATATAATGCAATTTCGGATGGAAGTTAGCCAAGATCTCAATCTTTTTACCGCTCTTATACAACTCGTTACGAGTAGCGGCATAGATAGCGGCCATATTATCAGCGAAAGGAACGCTCGCATCTGTAGCTTTTTCCATGGAAACAGCTCCAGCAACCAAGTCGCGGATGCTGATACCTGCCACGGCGATCGGAAGCAAACCTACCGGAGTCAAAACAGAGAAACGTCCACCTACGTTATCAGGGATGATGAAAGTCTTGTAACCTTCTTGATCCGCCAAGGTACGCAAAGCGCCTCTCTTAGCGTCCGTGATAGCTACGATACGATGTTTAGCCTCTTCCTTGCCAACAGCATCTTCCAATTGTTTCTTCAAGATACGGAAAGCCAAAGCCGGCTCTGTAGTCGTACCAGACTTGGAGATATTGATAATACCGAATTGCTTACCTTTCAAAACTTCGCTTAATTCATAAAGATAATCCTCTCCGATATTGTGTCCGGCGTATAACATAACCGGGTTTTTACGGTCGTTTTGCAACCAGTCGAAGCTGTTGTTTAACGCTTCTACTACCGCTTTGGTACCCAAATAGCTACCACCGATACCAATGGCTACGACCACCTCACATTTAGAACGAAGCACGTTCGCCGTATTCTCGATGTCGGCCAACTCTACGTCCGTAATAGAAGAGGGGAGATGCAACCAACCCAAAAAGTCGTTACCTGCTCCGTTACCGTTATGTAATGTGGCAATACATTCCATTGCCTTGGCCTCTTGAGCGTAAACCTGTTCCTTGGAGACAGTGCCCAGAGCCTTGTCGATGTTTAAACTGATGTTTTTCATATGCTATTTTATTTAAACGTTTCCGTTAATTGACGAATGACCGTTGTTGGCGATTTCTTCTCGTACAATATATCATAAACAGCGTCCAGTATCGGCATGTTCACTTTATATTTCTCATTGATCTCACGCATACACTTGGTTCCATAATATCCCTCGGCGATCATTTCCATCTCCAGCTGCGCTGTCTTCACGGAATATCCTTTACCGATCATGGTTCCGAAAGTACGGTTACGGCTGAACCGGGAATAAGCGGTAACCAGCAAATCGCCAAGGTAGACGGAGTCGGTGATATCCCGCTCCAGCCCGTGTACGGCGTCCACGAAATTACGCATCTCCTCAATAGCGTTCGAGATAAATACGGCTTGGAAGTTATCGCCATATTTCATCCCATGGCAAATACCGGCGGCGATAGCGTACACGTTCTTCAGTACGGCGGCGTATTCGATACCGGTCACATCCTTACAGAAGGAATTCTTTAAGTATTGATTTTTGAAAACGGGGGATATCGTACGGACCTTCTCGATGTCGGAACAAGCCAACGTAATGTACGAGAGCCGCTCCAGAGCGATCTCTTCCGCATGACAGGGACCACCGATAACTGCTATATTTTCTGTCGGAACCTTGTAATACTCCGCGAAGTAATCCGTAATCAACATATTCTCATCCGGTACGATACCCTTGATCGCCGAGATGATAAACTTATCTTTCAAAGAGGTCTTCACCTTCTTCAAATGTTGTTTCAAGAAAGGGGAAGGCGTAGCGAAGATCAAGGTATCCGAGTCCTTGATCGCTTGGTTGATATTGGAATAGAAGTTTATCTTGTTCGTGTCGAATTTCACGGCGGTGAGGTAACACGGGTTGTGTCCCAACTGCTTGAACTCCTCGATACGATCGGGCCTACGCATGTACCAGTTGATACTATCTTGAGTTGAAAGTACGATCTTGGCTAAGGCGGTAGCCCAGCTACCACCTCCCATTATCGCGATTTTTCCGGGCAAATCCATCGTATCACGCTTTTATTCTCCTACATTGGCTATCCAAGCTTCTATTTCTTGGATCGTAGGATTTTGCAGTTCTAACTTATATTTTTTATTAAGCTCACAAAGCTCTTGTCTTAATTTGTTGGCGTTCGCTTCTTTCAGCGTGTCAACCGTCAGGTAGCCGGCTTTCTGCAAAGCGGGAACCCACTCCTCGGAAATACCCAAGGCTACGTATTTGTCGGCGTTATCTTTCTTTGCGGTTTTCTCCGGACGCATTTGCGGGAAAAGCAATACCTCTTGGATCGTTGTCTGTCCGGTCATCAACATAACCAGACGGTCGATACCGATACCGATACCCGACGTAGGAGGCATACCGAATTGAAGGGCGCGTAAGAAATCTTGATCGATGAACATCGCCTCGTCGTCCCCTTTCTCGCTCAAGCGTAATTGCTCCTTGAAACGTTCTTCTTGGTCGATCGGATCGTTTAGCTCGCTATAAGCGTTCGCCAATTCCTTCCCGTTTACCATCAACTCGAAGCGTTCGGTCAATCCCGGTTTGCTACGGTGCATCTTAGTCAGCGGGCTCATCTCAACCGGATAGTCGATGATGAAGGTCGGCTGGATAAACGTACCCTCGCAGAACTCTCCGAAGATCTCGTCGATCAATTTACCTTTACCCATCGTATCGTCGATCTCCATCTTCAATTCCTTGCAGATCGTACGGATCTCGTCCTCGCTCTTACCTTCCAAGTCGTAACCCGTCTTTTCCTTGATCGCCTCCAAGATCGGCAAACGGCGGAAAGGAGCCTTGAAGCTGATTGTCTTACCGTCGATCGTGCTCTCGCTCGTACCGTTCACGGCGATACAGATACGCTCCAACAGCTTCTCGGTGAAGCTCATCATCCAGTTGTAGTCCTTGTATTGGACATAAAGTTCCATACAGGTGAACTCCGGGTTGTGCGTACGGTCCATACCCTCGTTACGGAAATTCTTACCGATCTCGTATACACCCTCGAATCCACCGACGATCAATCGTTTCAAATACAACTCGGTAGCGATACGTAAATATAAATCGATGTCCAAGGAGTTATGATGTGTCGTGAACGGACGTGCGCTAGCTCCTCCGGCGATAGATTGCAGGATCGGAGTCTCTACCTCCGTGTATCCGGCCTCATCCAAAGCGGTACGCATGGTCTTGATGATAGCCGCACGTTTCATGAAAATATCTTTTACGCCATCGTTTACTACCAAATCCACGTAACGTTGACGGTAGCGAAGCTCCGGGTCATTAAAACCGTCGTAAGCGACACCGTCCTTATATTTAACTACCGGTAGCGGACGAAGTGATTTAGACAAAACTGTCAATTCTTGAGCATGAACGGAAATTTCTCCCATCTGAGTACGGAAAACGAATCCCTTGATCCCGACGAAATCACCGATATCCAGTAATTTCTTGAAAACGACATTGTAGGTGTCCTTATTCTCATCCGGACAAATATCGTCACGGGAGATATAGACCTGTATTCTGCCCTCGGAATCCTGCAATTCCATGAAGGAAGCCTTACCCATGATACGACGGCTCATGATACGGCCGGCGATACTTACCGGGCGTGGCTCAGCGTCGTCTTTGAATGTCTCTTTTATTTCTTTGGAAAATGCGTTCGTTACATACTCAGCTGCGGGATAAGGCTCTATCCCCATCTGACGCAACTGCTCCATGCTATTACGTCTTATTATTTCCTGTTCACTCAGTTCTAATAGATTCATTATGCTATTATTTTGTATAATACGGCGCAAAAGTACAAAATATTTCTGATTTATGCTGACTTATGTGGTAAAAGGTTGAGGTCACCGATCTTGTTTGTTCATGGATAAAGTATCTTAGGTTCATCGGTAAAGTATCTTAGGATCCTTGGTGAAGTATCTTAGGTTTGTAGGCCAATGAACTTAAGACCCAATAATTTTATCTTTCATCACTAAATACAATTCTCTATCTTGAATCCAAGGAGAACTTTTCTCGAAGTTCCTCTTTGGAATAGTTTACTACTTCATTCATATCATGCATCGCTTTTTCGCTATGTATCCTTGAACGGAACATCCCATTTTGATCCCGGGGATGAGACAAATGGAATAAACAGCCCTCACTCCGATAAATCCGGTAGCCAAAACTCAACCAACGGTAATGTCTTTCTCCGTCCTCCAAGCCCCAGCCATAGAAATCCTCATTCTCCATACCCGCTTGCAGGTATTTTTCCGTTTGGGCGAAGACCGCTCCCCCGACTGCGCCTATCACTCCCTCTACTGTGTACAAAGAGTTCATCTTTGCTTGATGTTTTTTTAGGAAATCTAAGTCACGATGGAGCCAATAATGTTCCCTCAATATATCTGACGTATCTAAAAAATTACCATCATATGGATAAGCGACATCAGAAGTCCTAGTTCTAAGTTGTTTCACCGCATCCAATATTTGAAGGTGGTCCAGTATCACATCTGCGTCCCAAATACAAACAAGTGGAGTATCAACCTGCTTTGCGAGGATATTCAAGTATTTGGTCTTGTAGAATACAGGATCTTTATCCACGAGGAAAGTGTACTTCACCGTATCGTCTTTTATTAACGAGGGGATAATCTCATTTTGGTATGATGAGGCCTCCAGAATTAAGATGCGTGTCCGGAAATAACGTACTATTGAGTCCACGGACATCAACAGGTTCTCCAAACGGATCATGGAATCGATCCGTACGGGAATAATAAATGTTGTATCTGTCAAGTCTATTCGCATAAATATCTTTGCTTAATGTTTAACAATGCCAACACCGTACCGGGGAAACCATTCAGCAATCCTCGGTGTATATTATAGTAGTATTCGTTCTCCATTAGGGCATCCCAAGCGTCAGACGAGATGATCCGATCGTAAATTAGGTGCGGATTGAAAGGGATGGTGTATTCGGGGAAGTCCCTTTTTAATCCCTCTAACAAGAAATATAGAGAAGCGTATCCATTACTGATATAGATATCCTTGCCTTTGATCTCTCTATTATATATTATGTCTAGATTGATTGATTTTCTTAGTTCGTTCACATATCTTTGCCAATCCGGCGAACAATCCCGTAAAGGTAGTATGCCCCATAACAGATATAGTCGGTTCAAATGCAGATGAGGCAAATGGGAGAACATATACAGAGATAGTTGTTCCAAAACCTTTTGTATCCGATCCTTGTAAAAATCATATTGTATAAGACAGGACAGGGTTTTCATCAATATCGGTACGTGATATTGGTAAATGGAAAACGTATAGGATTCCTCGAAAAAGGAGGCGTCTATCAAATCGGCCAATTGATTAACTAACTTGATTGCTAAGCCCTCGAAAGGGAAACGCTCATTATCGTTTGTCTGGATTTCCAGCCTTTTATAAATGTAATATAAGAAATGGATGAGTTGAGACAGGGAATACCTAGATTCCATATTTCCGAAAACCAGCTTCTTGAATAGCAAATCATCGATACCACTTAGCAAATCATTAATATCACCGTCTACAAATTGCTTTTTTACAATATAATCCAATCCTAACGCAACTCCGCATAAACCTTCCTCCACAGTAAGTTCTGCGTTTTTAGAGAGATCGTTTTCCAAGAGATCGTCCAGCAATCGCTCAGCCTTCTCTTTATAAATAGCTTCTTGCGTATAATCATACAAATGGTATAAATAGATGAGTAATCCCATTTTGCCGTGAGCCAACCCGAAAGGGTAGCTTGTATGTAATGAGCCTATCAAATGCTTATTTAGCGAATCTATTTGTGATGCTAATTTATTCATAGTACTTAATTTATTAAATACGACATATCCTTTAACTCATATTCTTCCGGCAATAAATAACCATTTGTCAAAACTGTTGGAGTGGAACTTATTGTATTGCGCCTAACCCATTCGTTTTGTGCTTGAAAATTGGCTAACATATCTTTGTCATTAGGATTTAATCTGTATCTTTTATAGCAATCCTCTTTTTTATGACGCCCTTTTGCATACCAGTCAGATAGGAATCGTAAATAATCCGATTCATTATTTAGTAGATACATGGAGGTCAGTAGCATGGCGCTAGGTTCTAATTCCTTGCTAAAAGAGGTCAAGATGATTTGTATGCAAATCTCTTCTTTATATTCTTTGAGTAACTTTTCTATTTGGAGATGTAATTTTGCGCAAGGAGCACAATGTGGATTAGAGATAATGGTAATCCACTCTTTGGCATCCCTATTGCCCAATAATATTCCTGTATTTTTGTCAATGTCATATTGAGGCTGTTCGTTTAATAAGCTCTTAAATACAGAGGCATTCAGTTTTATGCTGCTAAGTTTATTGTTGCTTCGTTGGATTTGCTTTTCTTTTACGTATAATGTAACAGTAAAATGGAGCGATAGAATGACGAGCCCATACACGCATCCAATGGTAGTGAAATCAAATAAATCCCATTGATTGAAATCCATGCCTATCGCAAATAGAGAGATAAGAAAGGTGATCCATACGGTAGCTTGTACAGATAAACATAAAGCGCACCATTGTTTTACCCTAAATTTTTGGTACCATACGCTCCACGCTGTATAAGGTAATGCGATTATATTCAGAGTCTCTGCATATATAACATATTGGGGCAACAAGGCGATAAACAATATTGCGGAAAGAAAATATCCTAAGCCGAAGACACTCCAACTGATCCCCAAGAAATGAGATGCTTGGGAATCCAATGTCCCGTTGCAATCACTGGATTTCAAAAACAGGGAACAAATTTTGTTGACATATTTATCCGAGCCTAAGATCTCTCGAGAAAGCAGGATACCGCAGAAAGATGCTCCGATCACATTAACACCCCATAACCCCCAGATTCCTATCTCCATTCCTCTGTTGGTGATAAGGGCACACCCTATTAATGATAGAAGTAATGAAACGAAACATGCGATTACTATCCGCTGTCGTAAGTATTCCTTTCTATGCTCTTTATAATCCGGTTCAATAGATTCATCGGTGGATTCGAAAAGAAGGACGATTCCTGACCATCGTTCCAAGAATACCGGGATAGATAATGTGATGTTTTTACCTCGCCATGAATAGATGATTGCCTCGGTAGAAACATGTCGCACCAATACAAACTCATGATCTACGTAAGCCACAAAGGGTACATCCAATGAGGATAAGTTTTCTTGTGTTTTTTGAATTTCGGCCGCTACATTCTCTATATTATAATAACGTAGCATCTCGGACAGTCCAAACAGATTGTTTTTGTGTGGATGGCTCTCGTAGAATCTTATGGTAAAATCTTCCGTGTGCTTTATCGATAAGATTTCTAAAATTTGGATGAATAGATTGTCATGTTCCATTGCTTTAGGTCTTTAATGATTACCTTAGTTTACCAATGAACAACACCGGGTTACTCTCCTCGTCCAGTCCGGGGAAACGCCTTGCGAACTCTTCCTTCTTCAAAACGTCTTCCGGATACATCAGCATGGCGCACCAGCCCTCATCTAACGAGAAGAACTGTTTGGGCAACCACCGGAAGTTGTCATCGAACTTGATGTTCTCTAAAACTCTTGCGTTCCCGTCTTTTTTGTCGATTAAGGCTATTCCGTTCAGGTCATCCCTTTTTCCCTTGAAGGAGAGTAATATTGTTTCCTTTGATTCCACGTAATCCGGGATATGCCCGATGTATCCTTTCTCTGTCTCCTCCATTACTATTTGCACATAATCCTTTCCGTCTTGTGCCCAAAATCCCGCTGGAGGAATTTTATTGTCGATATTTATTCGATATCGAATTTTAGTGCTATCCATTGTACACTCAAGTATCTCATTGCCTTGATAGCCATGAGAGAGGATATGCGCCTCAAAACGTTCGAACGAATTTGTGTATGAGCTGATATATTTGTTCGCTTTTTCTATGGAATCATACGAGTTGATAAGATTTCCGCTCTTTGGGTTGATTATCCTGTAACGCGACTGCCCCTGTATAGGCATGTTTTTTATAATGTATGAGCTGTCATTAAATTGGGTGATAGCCTCTATATATCCTATATTTTCATGATCTGCCCATTTGCGAATAAATTTGAACGAATTAGAATAAGTCGTAATATCGTTCGCAGAAGAAATCAAAATATCTCCATTAGGCCATATTGTAAAATTTCCTAAGAAGAAGTACGATTGAGGATCTTCTCCCTTTTTATATAAATAGCGTTTGATTTTTCCATATTTATCCCATATGATTAATTGATTTCCCGAGCCTATGTAGATATCTTCTTGATAGATAACAATGTTCTTGATATTGTAAAGTTCTTCTATCAATGCGTCATCCCTTGTTTCCAAGGGGACATACCAATATTCCTCAAATACTTCATTCACATCTTTTTCTACCCGATGTGAGAGTGGAATGAAGTACTCGATTATTTCGTTCTTACTATTATCTTTCACTCGATCCTGGTTACAACTGATAAGTAAAAGGGGGATTAAAAAGAAAAGATAGATCATGGTTGTATATTGTTTTAAGAAACAAGGGGTTGGCGGTAGGAGGTGACCTCTGCTAAAGCCAACCCTTTCTTTTGTTGTTAACCTCCTACGGTATTGCAGTTTTGTACTCCTCCAAGACCATTGCATTTATCTTGACATTGAGAACAGTTAGAGGCATCAATGGCATTAGAACTGTTCCAGCAGTGGCAATACGCACTTCCTCCCCCTAAGATTTTCATCATTTGCTCTTTTGGAAGAACTTTACCTTGTTGGTTTAGTACGACTTTTGTCAGTTTTTTGAGTTTGTCCATAATTTGAAAGATTTAAAAAGTTAATAGATGTGTAATGCTTTGATATTTACAAAGAAAATTAAAAAATATCAAACATGGGGTATATTATGTCTTTTTTATTGTTGTTTAATGTATATTGTCTTTCTATTGGTACAGTAGAAAATTAGTGGAGATATGTATATAAGTTAGCTATGCGAACTCGATTGTTCTGTCCCATGTTTAATTTGTTCGAGAAATGACTTGTTGTATTGATGTAATTTGTTATGTAATAGTATTTTATGTAATAGCGTAAGCCATAGGCACAAAGCCTCCCAAATGAATAACTAATCACTTGTCAAGGCTCAAATTATATATTTGGATACTCCAAAAAGATTATCGGGTGAGCCTGTTTTGATGTTACGGGGATCATCTTTAACGGCTGTGCTGTAAAACATGTTTTAATGGGAATTTTGGCAGATTGCCCTAAGATGGCAAAGCTGTAAATAATCACGTGACATGATACAGATTTACTTCACACGTAATTAACAATTAAAAGAACGTGTGTAACATGTCAAACAAGTTAAGAGAACGTAAAAATTACAGCATGGAGTTCAAGCTCCGTATGCTGAAGGAG
>NZ_JAMOKU010000068.1:0-20526 GCF_023656845.1 Parabacteroides sp. Y3-G-102
GTCTTTTAATGCTAAAATTAAGGCGTTTAGAGCTGCTTTAAGAGGAGTAACGGATATAAAATTCTTTCTTTTCAGACTTACAAAGCTGTATGCTTAATCCCCCAGGTTTATCGGGTGAGCCCTCCTTTCTTCGCTGAGTTATAAACGAACCAAGCTACGATGACCAGCGGTAAGAACGCCGGAGATAGCATGGCTAATAAGGCTATTGTGTACATTTTAGCCTCGTAAATGGATTCACAGGAGGCGATACCAAGAGGTAAGAGGTTGTAGACCTTTTGGGCGGTAGCCCAAGAAAAGAAACCCGTTTCGTGGGTGGACGTTGATTGTAGGGTACTATTATTCCCCGGCAAACAAATGTTCGGTTGTTTGAGCATAACTAACATTGTTTGTTTGGGGCAGGAAAAACAAAAAACGGTCTCGCCTGTCCCTTTGCTCTACACCAACCAGGCAGTTACGGCCATTAAGCCGTATCAAGGGGGTACGAAACCGCTATATTATATATACGTATAGTATGGACACAAAAAATGCCGATACAAATATGTTCGGCGGTTACCCGCCTGGTCGAAATAGAGCACTGCAAATATGGGGAATTCTCCCCACACTTGCAATACTTTCCCCTGATTATTTCTTTTCTTCCTCAAATTTGATAATCATCTGCTTGTATTCTTTGATCCGCTTTCCTAATTGGGAGAAGCGGCTTTTGGTTTCTTTCTTCTCTGTTTCTTCCAGTTGGAACAGCTCTTGTATTCTCTTATCTGCGTTCGGGTCTGTGGAAAGTTCATTTTTTAGTTTTTCTATTCTAAGTTTTCGATTTGCAGCCTCCTTTAGCTTTGCTTTAACTTGGATGTACTCACCAAAAAGAATTTCGTCAATCGTTTTGTACACCCACACTTCAAACTTAGGACTTAGCCATGCCGCAAATTTTAGGGCAACGCTACGTTCCATCCATGTACCATTGTTGCGACCACCATTTACGACTTTTACTAGTTTCCCTTCAGGTGAAAATTCATTTTCAGACCGCAGATCTGCGGTCTGACAGTAGGCTTGAATGTATGCTTTTGTACTGTCAAGACGCAAAAAGCCAAATACGTCTTTTTCAAAAATCTTTGCCATCTCTGTTGCATTTACCATAACATTTTCATCTGCATTAATATCGAATGCAATTCGATTGTTCTCGAAATTTAATACCTTTGTTGCCATAACCTTAACTTTTTAATTGTTTATGATTGGCGGGGAGGAAAATCCCCGCCTTTTGTTTTTGTACTTATTGCTGATTTATCATTTCCTCCAATAGAACTTCTATTTCCTCTTCTTCCTCTCTTTCAAGTTCTTCCGTAACTTGTGCCCAATAAGCTTCATCATGAAGTCTGTTTTTCTTTGTGTTTAATTCTGTTTCCATATTTTTAAACTGTTTATGATTGGTAATAAATATTAAATATTGTGCAAAGTAAAATATAGTATTCTGATTATCAAATGTTTAAATAAATATTTAACATTTTAATCGCAAATATTTAACATTTCGGGCATAAAAAAGCCCCGCCGGGGATACCGACAGGGCATATAATGGGGGAAAGTTTTTGGATGGCAAAGAAAAAGCCGGCTTTTATTGGGCCGGCTGGGGAATATTCCAAAAAGAATTTATCACATGTTCTCTATCCATCGTTTTCCGGATGGTGTATAAGTATACGCTAATATGCCTACGGCAACAATAGCTACAACGGTAAAAAAAACAACTGCTATCTGCATATTATTTATTATTTTAAGATTCTATATCCAATCATCGCAAAGGCAACCGTACCGATGAATCCCATCGCAAAAAGATAATTAGCCATGCTTGGTATCTCATCCTCTATCTCTCGGTTAAGTAATGAGGCTGCTACCCCTAGCACCAAAGCCGCAAAAGTCAACTTGGCCATATCAAAAAAGAACTTGGCGGTTGTTTCCTTTCTTACTTTACTTTTATCTAATTCATTCTTGGTTGCCATGTCGCAAATATGGTGAAAGTTTTTGGGATGGCAAATGTTTAGGGGATATTTATTTTCCAAACTAAAAAAGAGGATGACCTCTTTTGATCATCCTCCCGTTTTTGTCAATTAACTCTTTGATTTTATATTGGAGCCTCACGGCTGGAATATTAGAACTTAACTTGTCTCATTTTTTCTAATATGGAATTGTAGCGTGATTGTATGAGTGCCTTTTGTTTATCGGAGGCCGTCACGATTCGCCCCTTGTATTTTCTCATCAAAGCCTCGTTGATGCCAATTTCCTTGGCAAATTTGCTGGCGTTGATAAAGGGAAACGCCTCGAAGAAACCGCTTAGGTCGTATCGGTAATCCACGGTATAGCCATCAGCGTACCATGCGGGTTGTTTACCGTGCTTCTCCTCATAATACTCCGCTTGTTCCTCTAGTACGGCGATGAAGTCCTCTTTTGCCTCCTGTTCCGTAAGGCCGTAACCGTATGCTCCGTTAACATCCTCGGAATAGATGGAGATTCCTCCATCGTTTGCCTTCTCGATAATTGCTTCAATCGTTTTCATAAGAACCTTTTTTTATTTAGTCAATTAAAAGCACCCGTCGTTTAGACGGGTGCGGTTCTTTTACTTCTTTAACCCTGCCTTCTTCATCATACTGTCTAGAGTCCCTTTGGGAACTTCTTGTGTCTTATGACGACCGACTGGGATAAAGTAGTCAAAGTCGGGATGGACATATTTGTAATGCCCTTTCCCTTTTTTGATTGTCCAGCCTGCTGACTCAATCAATTTGTAAAACTCTGAGTACTTCATAAAATCAAAGAACGTTTTTAATTGACATTGCAAAAGTAACGATTATGTTCCATGCTCGCAAATAAAGTAATGATAAAAAGAACATATTTGTTTCTTTTTAACAAATTATCCCTTTATATCCTTATATAGCCTTACATCGCTGAGTAAACCCTAACATCCTATAATCACCATATCCCACCTTTGCCCCCGTGATCACGACACAACTATCTATTATTCACTTCAAAACAATCAACAAACAATGGCTACAACTTACAAATTAGTGCAGCGACGGGACATGCACAAGGGAGCGACTGAAGGCGATAAGCTTTATTACGCACAGGCGAAATCTACGGGTACTAGTGATATGGAGCGTCTTTGCTCCATGATTGGTGAGCGTTCTTGCGTATCCAGCGCAGACGTGAAAGCGGTGCTGGACTCGCTTATCTACGTGATGAAGCTGGAGATGTCGGACGGCAAGATCGTGCAGCTGGGTGAGTTCGGTAATTTCCGTATCACGTTCGGTAGTGAGGGGACGAAGGTGGAGAAGGATTTCAACGCCACTAAGATTCGTCGTCCTAAGTACACCTTCTCTCCGGGTAAGGCGCTTCGCTCGCAAGCGAAGGTATTGCGATTCGAGAAGGTAAGCGTGGAAAAAGGCGAAGGAGGAAACGACTCCGAGAGTCCGGACGAGATCTAGGCTAAAAGCACGCATCGTTTGAGGGAGAAGGGCGCATCGTTTTGGAAAAGAGGGTGCGTCCTTTTTTTATGAGGTTAGTATTCAGTATATTTGATAATTTATAAATAGAGAAGGATGGACAATGAGAATTTTAAGATAAGGGCTTACGGATTGCAGGAGCTAGGCATTCAATATTTCCCGAATAGCGCACCAGCTTCGGCCTCGATCCAGCTAAAGAGATGGATTAATCTAAACAAGGCGTTACTTTATGAGATTACCGAAGCCGGGTATCATTCCGGGCAACGCTTACTCACGCCACGGCAAGTACAAATCATAACAGCGCATTTAGGGCCTCCATAACAGGGGCTCTTTTTTTGTCCCCGCATATTTCGCAACGGTTTCTCATTGTTGAAATGTTAATTTATTGATACTTAATAGTTGCGCACCTCTCAAGTAGCGTTTTTTTCTCAAAGCGTGCGAAAGCACCCCGCAGCGCCCTACAAAAAAAATGCGGGCGCAAGTTCAATTTTTCACCTTATCTGCTGCCTCCCTCAGACAGATCACGCATGAAATGCGTCTACAGATTTTTAATGAAGGAAGATGATTCCGGATTCTGCGTACGCAAGTTCAGGCATAAAGAAATTCGCACCGACAAACAATGTATCCCATGCGTCGGTAATGTGTGTCTTGTACTCATCCGGGTTATCGGGGCTGTCTTCTGTAGCTTCCGGCGATTTGTCTTTCTCGAATCCGTTCTTGCCTACTTTCACCGCTGTTTGCTCCATGGCGAGTTTGAGGAACTCGTTGTTGTATTTATTGAAAACAGGATAAAGGAGCGTCGGATCATGCTTTAAGGCCCGGTCTATTTGCTCGTGCCTCCAGTCGTGGCGGCTTACCTGTCCGATATAGATATCGGTGATATCCCAACCATATTCCTTGAAGATCCGGATGATGGTATCTTGATAGGACTCGGAGTTATTGCCGGTAGTCCACGTGAAGGTCTGGTCATAAAAGAAGATGATATCACGTTTGAGCTTGTATTTGTAGTATTCGCAAACCTGACGAGCCAATTCATCCAGCTTATCGGGGGTCTTGACAAAGAAGCTCTTTAGGGTACGTAATTGATGGCCTTGTACCTGTCCGATACATGCGGTATTGATTGCGGAGTTACTATCGAAACCGATTAGCAAGGGAGCGTCCATATCCAGATCCCCATCGGCTAGGCATCCGGCCAGTCGCAGCCGGTTCCAGTCCGCTCCCATGCTACCCATGTAGCGAGTATCGCCGGGGGTATAGAAATGGTAATCGTTCAAGGCCGAATAGAAGCCATTAGCGACACGGAACAGGCGTTCGTTCATGAACGCGGTACGCCATATAAGGGAAGGGACGTTGCGGTACATTTGCCAAATGTAATCCTTGCCTACGACTTCCATGTTATCGAAAATATCATACTCTCCGTAATATACCGTGTACTCCCGGGTCTTGCCACGCATAGGTTTGACAGGTGCTTGATACTTACGGGCCAACATTAAGTCATGGCGTAATTCTTTGTATTTGCGTTGGGTGTATGATGTTTGTTCCGGAAGGCGCTCGGTTAATTTCATTTCCCGGTATAGGTTCCGGATCAAGTTGATATGAACCGGATTCATGTCGTTGATCTTATCCAATATCCAACGTCCGGCTTTTAAGGTTGGCATATCCGTGGAATAGAGAACGGAATGATGCCAAGGGCATTGGTTGAAATCTTGCAAATTTCCCCGATTGGCGGGATCAACCTCGGATTTTATCTTATCGTAGTCTAGGAATTTCGCCTCCGGACCGATTACCCAATCTAAGGACATGGAGTTCGCTGACATCCCTTGACTGAAGGAGAGTACGACCAATACGGTGCCATTCCAGAAATGAATGCAATTGCCCCATGCGGTCTGAAGCGGCGGGCGCTTGGGCTTTCCGAAGTTGGCGGACAGGGGTGCCTTGCGGCCAACAAAGAAATGAATGCCCTCGATATAGCCCCATTCGGCGAGAGCGTGAATAATCGCCGGTAGCGTATTACCCCAAGCCTTGGCATAGGATGGAGAGATTAAAGCCCCGGTAGAACCCGGCATGGACCAAACATTCCGGATGATGAAGCGTGCGTCCAAACCCTCGGATTTACCGGTACCACGGCTACACACCCAATACTCGTCGTGGGCGGCGATCGCCATTCCCATGCGTTGCATCTTATTGAAAAACTTGCGTTGCGCCTCTTTCGCTTTACGGGTGAAAGGTTCAGTCATCAGTGCCATAGTCGTCTGTAATGGGTTCAATATCTACGATATCATGATCTTGCTTGAACAATGCCCGGAATGATTTCCTTTCTTCTTCAAGATTAGGGATAGGCTTGAAATCATCTCCCATTAACGTGACATCATCGGATGGCTCAAAGCAGGGTGGTTCCCAAGCGCTTCGATCAATGTCATCGTCTTCTTTATCGGAGCGGGTGTATTTACCGATCTTGTCCGCGTTGGCGGCGATACCTTTGGGGTCTTTGGCTTCCCGGGCGATGCGGATACCTTCCTTGGCGGCCTCGATCACCATGTAACGATACCAGTTCTTGCCGGCTAACTGTACATTTCCTACGAGTCTCCGGATAGCGGCCAGATCACGGTAAGCGGTGGCTTGTGATACGGGCTCACAACTGCCGTCGCAACCGGCCATCAGGAAAGCGATCAGGTCTTTGTCAGCTGTCATGGGGTCTTCCAATAACTTGGAAACACATAACATCCAGCGATCTTTTTGCATAAGCTCCCGGCAGGAGAGAAGGCTTGCCGCTTCTTCATGCCCTTTGAAAAGTACCGTGGCTATCTTGTCGTATGATGTTAGTTCCTTGTTCATTCTTTCTAAATAGGTTATGATAAAGGGGAACAGCCAATACCTTATGGATTGTCTATTCCCCTTCATTATGGAAGCAAGATTTATTTCAAGTTATCCAGTTCCGCCAGCTCACGTTTGTAATAAGCCAAGCGTTGTTCTGATTTTTGCCGGAGGTTAAGCTTTCCGTTTTTCTCATGTTGGGCGATAGAGGTTTCCGTGCGCCGGATATTCTCCCTCAGTCGTTCGATCCGGTTGGCGATCTGCATACCTTTCAGCAATTGATCGGCCGGGAGCTCCTCGGTTTTTTGAACCTCGGTTTTTAACTGGATCTGCTTACCCTCGGCCCAAGCGTCGATCTGGTCCCATAGCTTGGTACGGCGGCTCCAAAGCTCATGCACCTGATCGGCGATCGGCTTGCGTTGCTCCGGAGTAAGGGCCTCGTTCTGCATCTCCGTGAATAAGGCGGCGTACAAGGGGGTGATCTGGCGGACCTCGTCGAAGATCGTACGGATGTTATCCGGAAGGGAGGAGTATGTGGCGATCTTCGCTCCGGGCCGTAACAGGGCGAATTGATCTTGCAGTTCTTGCAACTCTTCCTGCGCTTCCTCCAGCTCGGCTTGCAATTGATCGATCTCTCCGGATTTATCGTCATTGTCTTCCTCCAGCTCGGTGATCTTGTCTTGTAGCTTGAATAGCTCGGATTCTTTCACGAGGATTTCTTTTAAGACTTTATCGCCTTTTAGCTGATCCGCTGTTTTCTCGATCGCCTTTGTTGCCGCGACCGCTGTTTTCAAGAGTATCGAACCCCGTTCGGAGATTGTTATCTGGGGTTGGGCCGACGATAGGCGCGCTACGGTTGTCAACTTATTCACCAATACGGTGAAATGGGAATCGAACTGCGGAACCTCCTTTACCTCGCTAAAGAAAGCGATATACTTCTTTCTCATCTCCTCCGGAGCTAGAGCTTGAAAAAGCGCTAGACCGTCCGCGTATTTACGCTTACGGTCCGCTAACCAGTTTTGTAATGTTATCATTTAAGAACCTCCTTCCGGTGGAGTAGGAGCTACCCCGGTGAATAATGCGTCTATATCGATAGGCGTTCCCATGATAATCATAGGGGCGGGGCTATCGGCCTCGAAAGTGAAGGACCAACCTCTTTTGTCGGCCGCCGCCTTGCCGCCGTCGAAAGAGGCGGTAACCGTACAAGGATAGCCGGGCTGTCCGATAAGCTGCTGGCTCTCGTTGTCCTCGATGATCAAATAGCCGGGCGTATTGCAGATCTGCCGGGCGAAAGCGGCGGCTTCCACTTTCTTGCCGGGGTGGAAGAACTCGCCGCTGATCTTGTAACTTTTACAATCTGTCTCGCCTTGAGACTCCGCTTTGTATCCTACGGTTGCCCGTGTCGCGTAAATAGGTGTCGGTTTACCTCCCGACTCTAAAAAGGTAAAAGCTCCTGTCGCCGTCACGAAATCGGCTGTGGCCTTGGCCTCTTTGGGGAGCGTGGGGACGACAGAGACTGAGGTTTCCGGAATAAAGGCGATACGACCTTTATAACCCCCCATATTGTCCGCTCCGGCTGGCCATAAAACAGGGCCAAACGAGGCGCACATCACATAATCCGCCGGAACGTCCGCCCCCATGAAGAGGACGGATAGCACCGCTAGCAGAAACAATACGGACAAAACTTTTCTGAAATCTTTCATCGTTTTATTTATTTACTGGTTTTACGATTTGGTATAAGTACCGGAAGCGGTGAAGTCCTCTCCATCGGCTACCGTGACTTTCACGTCTGCCGGCTTGGTATAACCGGCGATATCCTTGAAGGATACGGTTTGCTCACCTTTGGGTATGCCTAAAAGGGTAGCTCCGCTTCTCATCCACTCGCCGTTCTCGCCCACCTTCCAAGCGGCACCGGCTTCTATGGCCTCGTCGCTCTCGATCGTGACGGTCAGGGCGGCACCGGTTACGTAGTCGCCCGCTAAATCAACGCCCTCATTGGTGAACTCGTTAATCTGGAATACCTTCGGATGGATATCCTGAAAGCGGGTACCGTACCCGGCTTGTAGCCAGAACTGAACCTCGTTCGGGTCCTCGAAGATATCGCGGATCTGGACGAACCGGGTCGCCTTCTTCGTATTCACGCCAAAATCCAGCATTCCGGGACGGATTAAGATCAAGGCCTGCCCTGTTCCATATGCCTCATGGGTGACAGGTTCCAGTCCCGGGAACTTGGCGTCGTCCTTGACCGCCTTCCAAAACTCCTCGGTGGATGGGCGGGCGAACGCTTTTGTCTTTTGCCGGTAAGCCTCCTTACAGATCAACTCGATCTCGTTGGCATAATACAGGATCGCTTTACGGCGTAAGAAAGGATGTGCCGCACGTAAGAAGTTGACCAGACGATCGTAATCATCTACACCGTCACCACTGCCAAACGTACCGGTACGTACTAGGTTACGATTCGCCATGGTGATATCCTTCGTTGTCTTGAAATGATCGATCCAAGGGAAAAATCCGGTGAAAGAACTCATCGGGCTATACACATTGTCGTTTCTTTCGGCGAAGAAAGCGGAGAAAGTGATATCCTCCGAATGGCTGATGATGTGATTATCCACCACGAATTTCTCCATGGGGTGTTTCTTTACCGTATGGTCCACCTTCTCCCCGGCGTTGGAGAGAATACGTTTCTCCGTATAATTTAAGATGTTATCCTTCAAACGAGAAACGGTAAGTTCCGGTTTGATGGACATCTCTACCAATTTACCGATTTCATCGGGATACTTAATCTCGGCCCCGGCTTTATATGGGCCGGTGTGTCCGGCTTTGCGGCGAGCGTTCACGATCACGTCCTCATTCTCGATCTCGATCACGTTGAGCTTCATGGCCGCGGCGAACTCCTGAAACGTGAAATAGGGAAGGGTACGCAACACGTTATCGTAATCCTTCGCATAACGATTCAGTTTCTCAATATCTAAAATTCCTTGTTTTGCCATCGTTCTTAGTGTTTAAAAAATCCTGTTTTCTCTGCCTCGGCCATGATAGCGAGGGTATCATCCTCATGCTTATCGGCGAAATCCTTGATATCTCCGGTCTCCGCGGTCGGCTCTTGCTTTACTTTTGCTTCCGGCTTTTTGCCTGCCGGTGTTCCCTTTAGCTCTGCCACGTCTGATTGAAGTTGCTCAATCTGTGTGTCTTTCTCTTTCAACTTTTCTTGGGCGGTCGATAATTGCTCCTGTAAGTCGGAGGTATTACCGGTGCTCTCGATCGAATCGAGCAGCTGATCCACTGTTACGTCTTCCGCTTTCATGTCCGGGTTATCACCCAGTACCTTATTCAGAAGCTTGTCCCAGTTGTCGGCCGCTTGTTTCATCGCATTGTACGAATCATCTTTCAACCACTTCATAAATCACTATGTATTAAAATAATTAAGAACATTCTCGAAAGTATCTATCTCATCGATCATACCGATGTCCATGGCCTCCGGCGCGAAAAACATCTTACCGGTGGCCCATTTACCTTGATCCTCATTGATCACGCCTACCCGGGCGTTAGCGATACTGGAGATGAAATTCTCGTTATACGTATCGCATACTTTTTTTAGCGGTTCCGTATCTCCCTGCAGAGCCTTGTGAAATTCTTGGTTCTTGTCCGTGGATTTGGAGGCATAGATATCGATCAACTTGATTCCCATCTTGGCATAATACTCGCTGGTATCAACGATCGTCATATAGGTACCCACGCTTCCGATCCGGCAGACGTTGGAGTTCGCTACGATCTTGTCGCAACAGGAGGCGATGCCATAGGCGGCGGACGCTACGAAATCATTGCAGAAAGCTACGACAGGTTTGTTTCGGCTGTTAATCGCTTCCTGCATGATCCGGCATCCCATTCCCTCGCCTCCGCCGGAATCGATATTCAAGACGATCGCCTTGATATTATTCTCGTTGTAGCATCGGTTTAGGAGATTCGCCTTGGTAAGCATTCCGGATGGACCGCATTCTTGGTCGTATTTCGTGATCGCCCCGTTGATGTTCATTATGGCTACGGAGTTTTTGGGTGCGTCCTCGGGTGGAGACCATCCTCCATACTCGCTGATCTGGTATGCGCCATTTTTTAGGGAGGCGAAAAGCAAGGCGTTATCCTCGGTCGGCTCTTGTTCGGAAGAAGCGTTCCGGGGTTTCCCGAACATCGCTTCCGGCTTGGTAAGAAAAGATGCGATAAGGGGGAAATAATTCGCCGCGAAGTTTTCCTCGACGAACCATACTCCCCCCAGAATGTTGTGTAGATAAAGCATATCTTCCTTTTTGATGGCAAGGATATACTTATATATATGTATGGTAAAGGACTTCGGTCAATCAATCAGTTGAAGTTGCGGAACCAATTGCTTTCCGGATAACGAGATTTTGTATCCCGAGAAACCGCTAGGATCGCTGGGGTGCAACACCTCGAATTTGCATTTTAAGGGAAAACGATCCGATCCGACCACGAATGTATCCCCACTAAAGTGTTTATACTTAAAGATCGCCGTGAGGTGGTTCAATCGTTCGCATTTTTGCCATAGATCGCTGGTCATATATTGACGGGGTATTTGCAAGGAACCAGATACATTATATAGAGTACCTGATTCACTTTCTTGTGGCTCAACCTTGATAGAGGTTCCATATCTCCCCGGGTGAAGGTTGATCCAGCCTCCGGACTTGAGTCCAACTTTTACTTTGTCTGCCTCTTGAGACACGCTCGCTATTTGCATCGAGAAAGCGAACCACGCATCGGAGATACCTCCCATATTGTCTGCCATAACCTTAGTTTTTATTTGTTTATCAATAATATCTGATCATAATGGATACACTTGGAATTTTATTCCTCCCAAAAGGGACAAATCGATACGCTTGGTCGGAGTGAAAAACACTCGTATTTAACTTTTATTGTACGAACGTTTCTCTTTTTGCTTCCTAGTTCGGTCCCTCCAGCGATAGTAGTTCTTTTTTAGAGCGTCCTCGCTGATCCCGTTGATATCGAATTTGCGCATAAAGGAAAAAATACTTTCGATATACTGTATCCCATACATATGCTTGTTATAATCTATCCATTCGTGCAGCTCGGCCCAGAACATCAACTCTATCCGTCGCTCAAGGATTCGCTGCGAGAGTTCGCTAAGATAGTTGTAGTAAGCCGGATCTTTTCCACATCGTCTGTCCGGCAAAGCTATTTCCAGCGTTCCTTGCTCCAAAGGGCAGGAGGCCGGGCGCTTGGATGTCAGATCAAACAGGGTATGATACAAATCTGTCTTGTCCGGAAGGGTTATCACTCCTTCCCGGCAATCATTGAATTTTCCACGCATGTACTCCTCCAAATGCTTTTTTATGCTTATCTTTACTGTCACCATATCGATTTTCTCTCTTCTTATAGGCTTTTTTACTCTATTTTCCCTATGTGTATGTGTTATATTTTGCGGCCAACACGTCAACAGACCAACAAGAATTATAAAATATGATGCTAATTTACTATATTTCAATGATATAATTGATAAAACACCAAGAAATATGCGACCAACAAAAAATAGAGCTTGTTGGTCACCTCTACCAACCGTCAACAGTGCTTCATTTTTCCCTGAATTTAGAATTATTGCCAACAGTGACCAACAAAAAGAAAACGATGACCAACAGGAAACAACAGCCTACTTCTATTTAATTAATATATATATTATTGATTATTATACATTTATCTTATATCTGTTTTGAAATGTTTCATCTTTTGTTGGTCTGTTGGTCTGTTGACCACTTTTTCTATCCTTTATAGGGTTTCAAAACACGCAAAACTTGCTTATTTCTTTTTTTAATTTCAGGGGGTCCGGGGGAAATAGATGAATAAAGATAGAACCGGCTTCCCGGATGTGCTGGTTGTCCATGGCCTCCAATAGCCAAGCTATATCCTAGAAAGTCGGTTCTATGCGATTTTAAAATACTATCAGTCGTTAAAAGCGGAATCCCGGCTCAGTCTCCGGAGTCTGATCGTAGTTTTGTACGTCTCTTTCGAAATCGACATCGAGCAAGTCTCTGAGAATATCGTAATTGAAACAAACTGCCGAGGTATTACTCTCTTTGTTCACCATAATACGTTTCATGCTGTTATCTATGGTGGGTTCTCCCGCCGGGTTTGCTAGAATGTCTCCTTTTGGGACTTCTTTCACCTCTTGCCATCGATAACGAGTGGAACGTACTTTGCCAATATAGGCCTCGTTACTTTCGAAATAGGTATTTAAGGATTGAAGAGAGAACGCCTCACCTTTTAGCTGCTGGGTATACATAGGATAGATATTTGTCATGTTTAGATATAAAACACGGGTATCTATGGGCTCTAGGTTTTTTATTTCCGTATCCCGGCCTTGTTTCTTAATTGTTACCTTTCCCGGTACCTCGATCTTATAGTCTCTACCTTGAACTAGGCTTCCTGTATCGATCAAGAAGTTGAGTATACTGAAGAAGTTGAACATCTTATTTGAGGAACTAATCGATTCTACTTGTTTGATCACTTTCGCTATTGCGATTTCGAAGAACTGTTCTGCGGTAAAAGGTAGTTGCAAGGAGGTATGTTCTTCCACTATACGACAAACGGAAACGAACATTGATACCGTCTCGAGTATACGAGAGAGGCCATCCGTGTTTTTAACGGATACCCGTACCTCATCTTTCAAGGATTTAAAGACCTCGTCGTATACTTTCTTATAATGTTGCAAGATGCTATTTCTGCACGCCAATATCTCAAGGAGGACGCTATGTAGTCCGGATTCCTCGTATCCTTTCAACTCATTGAAGATTTCTTCTTCCAATTCAGACCGATCGTCACGTTTCGGTACCTCGCAAATGATACATCGATTTGCGAGAGAGTTGTCATCCTGTTGGGGGCTTTCTTGGCCCATGATAACAAGAGCTGCGTTCACTTGGCTACTATCGATCTCCTTACTTACCGCATCCTTACGTTTCTGCTTGCCTTCTCCATCATATACAGCGGATTTCAAGGCTTGGAAAATCACAGGGTTTATTTGCGTGTCGTTATACTCTTCGAGCATGATCGGGATATTCCGGTATCTCTCCAGCCAAGAGAACAAAGCGGCGGGGGTTCCGGAGTTTAGGTTGAATGCTGGTGCGTCCGGAGACATCGATAGAGAGCGGATGGAATAACCAACTTGTGATTTTCCGGAACCCGTCGGACCGATAAAGAATAAAGCCGTAAAGGTTCTCCTGACATTGTATATATCGCTACGGAAGGCACTCATGATCGAATATATGATCGCCCACATACCGTTATTGTTTAGCTTGTATACCTCGTTCATCAGTGAGGCCCACTTTTGGAAATTGATAGAACATCCCGCTTTGGGTTCCCGGTACTTGATAAAGCGATCCAGATAGTAGCGATCGCTATCCCGGCGCTCAGATGCGTAAATTTTAGAGAAAGCCGGGATATAATAGTATTGTTTATTGTGTTCCACTAATCCCAAATCTGATACGTATTGGAGTTGTTGTTTTCCATCGATATCATGGACTATAGCGTTACTGAAAGCGAAGAATCCTTCATCATACCAGCCAAACATACGAAGCTCAAAACACTTCTTGAACTTGCCCGCCCAACTATCCATGATCAAATCGAGATGGTTTTGTGTCCCATTGGAGAAATTGATATCACCTTCTTCCCATAAGCGTTTTTTAAAGGATGGGAGTGTGAGCATCTCTGCGCTGATCCACTCCATATAAATCGGATAGGGATAGTTTGCTTGAGTGAGTTCTACGATACGTTTGTTGGCTTGGCTTTCTTTATCGTAAACATGTAATAGTGGCTCAATATAGAAGTTTCCTACTCTCATAAACGATTTTTTACCATTAGCGAATATATATGCTAATTTTCTTCCATTCTTATCGAGATATGGGAAAAACTGATAGGCACGCCATAACCGGTTAATCGCTGGATCAGAGTCTACATAATCCGGGAGTCGGCTAGGATCGAACATGAGTGAGGCTCCATCTACTTGGAGTGCGTCTGAATTAAACCGGGCCTCTGATTTACGGATATCGAGATATGGTTTCAAGACATGTTCCAGAGCTGTTTTGGTGACCCCTAACATCCGGGCATAATCTGTAGTTTGGAAAGCTCGGGTGGTAGCATCCGCGTAGGATATCACTTCAGAGCATCTTTCTAAGGCTATTTTCTTTATATTCTCGGGAGATTCCCGGAATGTACTGTATAATCCGATATAGTATTCATTGAATCCAATCTCTTTCTCTGTGTCTACGAGTTTATAACGTTCTTCACCTTTCTCGTCTACATAACTTTCCCGCTCTCTTTTATATTTGCTCATGGAGACCGTGAAGCCGGTTCTTGTCAAGGAACGTAGAAATGAGAGCTCTTCCGGTTCGATCATGTTTTCTTTTACCTCGAATTTATCCCTGCAACGGATGATGGGAGATAGCCGGCGAAGCTCTTGTACCTCGGACACACCCGGGATACCTGTTATAAGGATGACCGGACAAACTCCCCATCCCTCGGAGAAACGATTGACAGACCAAGTAAGGGTGACTTGTTTGCTCCCGGTTTTTACAAGTTCCTCCGCTTCTTCCACGCCGGTCAATCCCGGTTGAGTAGATTGGGCTGGCACGTTTTTCTTACCTACGGCTTGTAGCTCGGCAACTAGATTTGTTATCAATTCCCCGTCTGCGTTAAATCGTTCGGCGAGGGATACGATATACGCTTGCCTTTGTAATTTATCTGGCACGACGGAAATACTTTGGGCGATAATCCGGAGAACCTCTGTTTTCCGGATCGGATCGTCCATCTCGCTTTCGAATGCTTTATAAATAAAGGAGATGAAGTCGGTCTCCTGCTTTTTCAAGAATTTGGCTAGTTTCTCAGTCCCCATCTTGCGGGCGAAACTGTCCGGATCTTCTCCTTCCGGAAGAAGAACGGCACGGACGTTCATGCCCTCGGCCAGCATGATATCCATGTTCCGGACGGAGGCTTTCATGCCGGCTGCGTCTCCATCATAAACGGCAGTGACGTTTCGGGTAAATTTCTTGATGATCCGGACTTGATCTAGTGTAAGGGCGGTACCGCTACCGCAGACCGTATTGGGATAACCGGATTGAACGAAAGAGAGTACGTCAAATTGACCTTCCACCAAATAGCATTTATCGGATTTCGATATCTCTTGGCGAGCTTGGTATATACCGAATAACGTCTTTCCCTTATGAAAAAGGGGAGTCTCCGGAGAGTTTAGATATTTACATTGGGTATCCTTATCCAAGGAACGGCCCGTGAAACCGATCACTAGTCCTGATAAGGAATAAAACGGGAATGTGATCCTATTTACAAATCGATCGAAGATCTTTCCGTCCTCTTTCCTTGTAATCAAACCGGCCTTCTCCATAGCCGCCATGTCATAACCTTTTTGAGAGCCTAACTCGGTCAATGCGGTAAACATGGATGAAGAGTACCCCGCTCCATATTTAGACAGGATATTCGGGGTGATTCCTCGTGTTTCCAGATATTCAGCGGCCTCTTTCTTCTTGAGGAAAGCCGTAAACGTTTCTTGGGCGAATGTGAGGCAGATTTGTAGGGCCTCCCGCTCTTTCGCTTTGTTCCGTTCATCGTCGGTTAGTTCCCGTTCGGGTACTGTTATGTTGTATTTCGAGGCGACTAGCTTTACCGCCTCGAAGAAAGATATCCCTTCGTGCTCTTTTACGAAGGTTATCACGTTCCCGCCTTTACCACATCCAAAACATTTCCAGATATTCTTAGCGGGGGATACGACTAGGCTTGCGTCCTTGTCCCCATGGAATGGGCAAACTCCCTTGTAATTTACTCCAGCTTTTTTTAGCTTAACATAATCACCTATCACGTCTACTATATTGGCCGTGTTGATGATATTATCGATCACGTCTTGAGGTATCATATTTCATCTTCTTTATTGTCGTTAAATAAATATAGTTGTCGGGCTTCGAAGGCCTCTTGTAAGGATACGCCTAGAGTTGTGGCTAGACGTAAATACTCTTGATCTGTGGGGCTTTCCTCCCCCCGGTATAATTTCCAAAACCGTACTTGGTTGATATTTACCGCATGCAAGAAAGTTGTTGTTACATTGAAATATTCCGGATTGACCAATTTAATCCGGAACAATTCTAGCACAAGGTTCCGTTTTACGGAAGGACGGTAAACGATATGGTTCCTATGGATATATAGTTTAACGGCTAACTCGGTCTTTCCTAGAATCTTCCCTATTTCCTTGAGAGTTATCTTCCCCAGATTCTCCTTCAATATTTTTTCTTGGCTTTCTGACCAGCGTTGTCTTTTCATGTCGTCTTATGAATTTATAATCTTGACTAAAATCATAGTCATAGTTTCCTTCTTGAATGAACATACAGACTATCTTTATAAAGAGTTCTCTGTTTTCCTCCTTAACCGTAGCCTCGAGAGAGAATGAACGATCTACTTTCATATTTAGAAGTTCATTATATACGCCGTTCACATATTCCCGGAATAGATCTACTCCCATTTTCTCTTTATAGATGGCGATCCAGTTCCAATCTGTCATTCGATACCGGGCGTAACTATCCATCGATTACCTCAATATTGTCAAAATCTGCGGTGTCAAAATCCAATGGTTCTCCAAAAAGAGGATTATCGGAGGTGACGCACGCTCCCGGAACATATAGGTTTAGTTCCAACCATTTCAAAAAATCCTCCCGATCGCAATTAACGGGAGGGCATTCTACTTCATATACGATTCTAGCTTTCATTGTATATTCTTTTCTAATTGTCTTTTCATGTCCATTACGATCCTATCGACACTTGATCTTTGATCGATAGGCTTCGTCGCCAAGTAAGTACATAAGCAATCATCTAGGATGACAGCTTCTTCCTGTGAGATATCCTGAATGATGATCTTGCCGTTTGAATCCGTTTCGATATACATGATCATTCCTCCTTCCTCTGTGCCCATATGTTGTCCATCTTGGCTAACTTATTTTGCATGTAGCTGCGAAGTAAAGTGGAACATTCTTCTGTATAGTCCGCAAATTTGCAAGCGAACTGGTATTCACATGTCCGATCAACATCACGAACGAATTTGCCGGCATGATTGATTATGGCTTTTATGTGCATCTTATCGGATTGGATAAATTGCTCGTCCTGCATTAATAGCCCTTGGATTTCCATAGCGGAGTTCTCTAGGATATCTGCCGCTATGAACATCATCCAAATCGGTAAAGCGTACTCCTGCGGAGTAGTATGCGCCAACTTTTTTCTTTTGGCGGTGGCTACAGCCATCGCTAAATAGTTCTTGTCATTCATCTTTTTTCTTTCCTCCTAAAATTTCCATGGCATGATTACACATCTTGATGGCCAGATATTGGAATAGCTTGGGAGATTTGTTTTTTGCGGGAGGTAAAAAATCCACATTCAATTTAACCACATCCCCATGTTGCGTGATGGTAATCACTGCCTTTGCTTGCTTGATTGCCTTGTAGGTCTTTTTATTCAATCGTTTCATATTTCTTTAGTTATGTAGTGTATACCATGAAATCTGATGGATCAGCAAACATTGATGCCCTTTTTTCTTGCCAATCTATAGTTACTACTATCCACTCTGAAGGAATATTCATATAGTCGAGTCCAATATATTTAGTAACCCAATGTATAGATATACACCCAGATTCATGTTGTACAATCTCAAGATCCTCTGGCTCACATTTTAAACGGCATCGAATTTCACTCTTGAGATCCTCTAATTTTTCTTTTGCTTGTTCCAATGTTATCATATTCAGTATATTTTTTAGGTTATTACAGAGAGTCTATCTGACTTGAATGTTTACGATTAATCTTTTGAAGAAAATCTTTACGACACTTCTCAGGATCAGCGGTGTAGGGGACGAGAATAACCGTTCGACAATCTATCCGGAGAGGAATCTTTCCTTCATCGTTACCGTTTGGTACGATAGGGGTTGGATTCTTTCCCATATCAGCCTTCGGTTTAATTACGGGAGGAGGAAGTTGTTTTTTTAATCCTAATTCTTTTACCAGCGCATACACCTTCTCCGGGCGTATGCCTAACATCTTAGCCATAAATTGACCGGTCAGTTTTTTGTAATTAGTACGAATGTACTCCTTTTGTTCTTCTAATGTTGCCATGGTATTTTAGTTATTGCGTAATCTGACGTATTCGATTCTAAATCTCCTAGAGCGAGTTCTATATCTACAGAAATCATTCCTGGATATATATTCGCTAGCGACGAATATTGACAATAGAGCAGAGGCCACTATTGATCTTGCCATTGGAGAAAGGTCAAATGAGATATTGAAGTTCGTGCAGAACCACCATGCGGAAAGCTCGTTGATTTTGCTGCAACCTACTTTCTTATACACCCTTTGGATAACATTGTCAACAGTCTTAATCTTGATCTGTAGCGCATATGCAACCTCCTTGATCGAGGCTCCCCAGGCGATACGTTCCGCAATTTGACTTTCTCGTCGTGTTAGTTCTGCATATTTGTTCATATCAAGCCGGTGTTATGTCCCAGATCTCGTTAGGATCAGTTATTTCATATTTTGCGAAAACCTTCTCAACAGCCTCTTTTTCCTGTACAGGAATATTGGTGATGCGTTTACGCTTTTGATAGTAATGTTGCTTGGTCTTTGTACCCAAAGCTTTCATCAAATCTTCCTGCAAAAGCATGTAGTCTTCATACTTAACCTTTCGCGTTCCTTTCAAAAATGAGTAATTCAAATTCAATGCTGCCATATTACCACTTGATTAAATATTTTTTCAATGTT
The DNA here is from genome assembly GCF_023656845.1 of Parabacteroides sp. Y3-G-102. Lineage (NCBI taxonomy): Bacteria > Pseudomonadati > Bacteroidota > Bacteroidia > Bacteroidales > Tannerellaceae > Parabacteroides > Parabacteroides sp. Y3-G-102. The sequence continues at coordinate 19,110 of NZ_JAMOKU010000068.1, forward strand.
ACACCGTTTATTGTTTGGGTCAAGCGTAGTTCAACACTATATCCTAACCTAATTAGTTTGTCTATGTCCTCTGAAGTGAGAGCATATACAAAACACGTTTCTCCTCCTTGTTTTGCCCCTTTTGCTATTTCTTTAAGCGCTGGTTTCAAACGACTGTAGTTCTCTACTAATTTCCGTGCATCTTTCGCACTAAACCAATTAAGCCAAATCTTTATCTTTCTCATACTTCATGTGTTTATAGGGTGTTTACCCTATTGATTAATAAATCTGCTTTTGTTATCTTTGAAATGTTGAATGTTTAATACAGGTGCAAATGTGATGAATATTTATATCAATTCAAAATAATTTGATGTAAATATTCGTCAATCGTTCATTTTTATGGATAATGGAAGCGAAATAAAAGATAGACTATACATTCTTTCTAAAGAATTAGGGCTTAATGCAAGCCAATTCTCGGAAAGAATAGGCAAGGATCGTACTTATTTGTCTAATATAAGGAAAGAAATACAGACCGATGTGTTGAGGAATATTTTCATCGAATTTCCAGATGTGAATATATCATGGATTGTGACGGGGGAAGGTGAAATGTTCAATAAAACCTCTTCAATTGATAAATCGGATTCTCAGAAAGAGTTAATAGATCTTAAATGTAAGATTCGTGAGCTTGAAAAGAAAAATGAAAGTTTGATAGAGACGATTGGGTATTGGAAGGCAAAAGCAGGGGTTGATTTAAAGGACAAGCCTGCATGATGACGATGAGATACGGAGGAAAGTGGAATAAAGAAGGGGATGATATAGATTGATTTTTTATGTATAAATTTAATATAGAAACAACATGGAAAACAAAAGTATCTTAGATGGCATGACAATGTTATCTACATGGCATGAGAATGCAGAAAAAGCAATTACTAACGTACTTGTTGTATATAGTAATATATGCGACAAGTTTAAAAAGGATGATAAGTATGGGGAAGGGTTCGTGAATAATAATCAAGTTCTGATGGGGCAACTTACGTTAGCAGCGATCAAAGAACTAAATAAAGAAGAGAATACACACAGTAGCGGTGAACGAGTGAATAGTTCTAAACCGGAACTATTTTAGGACAAAATAGTATTATAGTGATTTTGTAATATTTTGATAAACAGATAAATAGATGCTAAGCGTTTACACAAAAGGGTCTTGGTACCCCGACTTAGAAAAAGGGAAATGGTTGGTATTCAACTGTTTCCCTTTTTTTGTGTCCTGCCCTTAAATCTAAAGGATAGTCAACGATTGTAATCAAAACAATTGTTCGGGCTCACCCGATAAACCTGGGGGATTAAGCATACAGCTTTGTAAGTCTGAAAAGAAAGAATTTTATATCCGTTACTCCTCTTAAAGCAGCTCTAAACGCCTTAATTTTAGCATTAAAAGACT
>NZ_JAMOKU010000069.1:0-20194 GCF_023656845.1 Parabacteroides sp. Y3-G-102
GGGGCAAGGGGATATTGTGGGCAGAAGTGGGTATTTCAGCCTCAATTTATCTGCTAATTCAGTGATGAGAGGACGTTTAGACGCAAGAAGGACGCTGAAGAGCTTAGTTGCGGATTTGAGGTTATTATGAACCATTAGTTTTTAAACAATCATAAATCACAAAGTTCTATCTTAATGTTTTACAACGACATTCAATGTCTGCGCATTTTCATCCGCAGTCTTTACATGCAAAATATAAATACCGTTCAACAAAGAAGAAACATCGATATTCAAGTTAACAACACTTTCACCTTGGCCTTTCACCGTGTTTTGATAAACACAAGTTCCCGTACTACTATACAATCCTATACTATATGTCGAAGACATGCTCAATATGGGTCGCTGCTCCGTAGCCCCCATAGCAAACGCTCCATCCTGCAAAGTCTGCATTTCCGCATTTGGCGCAATCTGTACTTGCAATGTAGAGCTTACCGGATTCCGTAAAACAGAAAGGCTATAAGTTCCTGACACATAAAGCCATCCTATTACTTGCCATTCACCCCAACCATAACTATTGTGAGCACGAGCAGAAAGATAGCAAGAACGAGGAGTGCTCGAACGATATACTTTTACACTGGATTTACTTGAGTTTTGAGCAACAACAGACCAATCACTCGGATAATCACTCTTCCATTCATATTGATCGACGTTGTAACGAGAATCACAAGAGACAGCAGCAGTAAATGATTGATCATTATCTTTTCTGAAAGTTTCAACAGATGGTTTAGGTGGTACTGTATTATACGTAGGATCCGGATAACTATAATATCTTAATCCCGAGGAATTATAGGGACAGTCGTTTATTGAATGCTCAAAAAGCGGTGATTTTCCCCATTTAGATATCAAATATCCGCTTCGAGAAGATGTTACAGCTGAATGATCATCATTTGGGAAAGATACTTTACAGTATTTACCTGACGTATTGGTGGTTTGCACGAAGCTACCATCATTCCAAAACGCATCATCCCCTGGAGTATTGATCCAAACATAACTATGCCCTTCAGAACAATACCAAGCATAGGCATGGCAATTGTAAGCGCAAGTTGCTTCTCCTTTGAATACGATTCGGTTATTATAATAACTCAACCATTCATTTTTATATTCATTTTTTTTAGAACTACTTAGCTCACCACTTGTTAATTGTAGCGCAGAAACCGCAGTGCCTTTTGGGGTATAAATAGTAGTATTGCTATATACCGCATTATCAGCAAAAGGTTGTATCGATCCACCCGCAATCAACAGGTCAATAGGATCACTATTTAATGCTTGGTTTGATTTTACAGTGGGATGCCCCAAGATCTTATTCATAAGAATCAAAGAAGATTGATAATCCGACGTAGAATATTCTACAGGATCTTCCATTTTTTGGTACAATTTCTTACGGGCTTCTCCCAACAAGTCCATACGATCAGTTTCACTCATTTTGTTGATAATCGCATCTTGAGCTAATAACAATTCAAAATAAGACCTTTTGAGAGACCAAGAAGTTTGATTGATAGCGTTGCTTTTAGGAGCCATCCTAGCTGCATCCATTTGCTTGTAAACAGATAACAACTCTACTGGTGCATCTGCTCGCTTCATCAATTCTTGTAATCCGTTAAAATTATGGATATTGATATCTATCCCGTCCTGTGGGTTATTGAATGCAGTAAAATAAAGCCAAGCAGGATAGTTCATACAAGTGATGACCAAGTCTTGAGTACTCATACTCACCAACTGGTCTTCCGGGATCTGCATAGCAGAAAAACGATCTTCTTCTGTGACTAAATTGCTCCATGTTTCCGTACCCGGTCTTACAGGGAAATTATAAACTTGCGCTTGTGATAAAACTGAAAGAACGCAAGCGATAGCGACAAATAAAAAACACTTTTTCATGGTATCATTATTTTATTGTGGTTTGTAAACCGCATGTTTATCCGTATCTTCTAAAGACAATATAAGTTTATTAAGATCTTTCTCAAACGGATACGTTTTCAGATCATTCGTATTACTACTGTGAATAGGAAACAAACTAATAGAGTCCGCATTTACATGATACGAATATGGAACAATATAAGAAGGATCAAAATTCTCATAAATAAGAGTACCACTATCCTTCCATGATTTAGAATCGGAGAAATAGAGTTTCCCCTTAGGACCGACACCAACATCATCGCTGCAACCGACAACACTAATGATTGTCATTAAAGCAACTAACTTAAACAAAAATTTCATTTTCATAGGCTTTCACTTTAAAAATGGTACAACATATATAAATTATCCCGATAATGACTCTAAAGCGTTTTTAGTAGCTTTGTAAAATAATAAAATCAACAACATTAAAATAGATCAACAAGGAACAAAGTCAAATACAGTATATCTATCTCATTAAATTTATCAACAAGACAAATATACTAAAATAGTAAAACACCAACAAAAAAAACATCAAAAAAAACAGGATTATGCTCTCGTCAAAACACGTACGTGTTTTCAGAAAAACATGTACGACTTTTTTGGAAAACACGTACGTGTTTTTCAAAAGACTTCTCTTACCTTTGCCCTATGGAAAAGACGAAACGATATTACGAATACGGCAAGTTCCTTCAGGAACGTTTTGACCATAAAGTACAGAAGATCTCCATCAACGCCGGCTTCACCTGCCCGAACCGAGACGGGGCGAAAGGATGGGGCGGCTGTACTTATTGTAATAACCAAACATTCAGTCCGGAATACTGCCATACGGAGAAAAGCGTTACCGAGCAATTAGAGGAAGGCGTACGCTTTTTCTCCCGCAAATATCCGGACATGCGGTATCTGGCCTACTTCCAAGCCTACACGAATACATACGACCGATCAGACTCTCTTATTCGTAAATATGAGGAAGCGCTTGCCTATCCCGGAGTGGAAGGATTGATTGTCGGCACTCGTCCGGACTGTATGCCGGAAGGTTTATTGGATTATTTCGCGGAGCTTTCCCAACGAAAATTCGTCATGATTGAATATGGATTGGAAAGTACGCTTGATAAGACCTTAGTCCGCATAAACAGGGGGCATACCCATGAAGAATCGGAATCCGCTATCCGTCGTACGGCGGCAAAAGGTATTTACACCGGGGCACACCTGATACTCGGACTACCGGGAGAAAGTAGGGATGAAATATTACACCATGCGGATGTCTTATCACGCCTCCCGATCACGACACTTAAACTGCACCAATTGCAGCTAATCAAGAATACCCGCATGGCGAAAGAGTTCAAGGAAGATCCTTCTGATTTCCATTTATATACGGCTGATGAATATATCGAATTAGTGATTGACTTCATAGAACGACTGAACCCCTCTATCGTAGTAGAGAGGTTCGTATCACAATCCCCCAAAGAGCTACTGATCGCACCGGATTGGGGTTTAAAGAATTTCGAATTTACCGCTAAGGTAAATAAGCGGATCGAGGAAAGAGATACACGGCAAGGACGACTATTTCAAGTCTAAGGCGACATCACCATAAAAGGTAATAGCCTGTTTATTCACGGGTGTCACATTGATTGTCACCGAGCCATTCGGATAGACTTCCACCCGAAACATGTATACATCCTCTTTGGTCTTTACACGGAACTTGATTTCGGAACTACCTTTCTTTTCAGAGGTTTGCTCCTTCTCTGTCGCCACTTCTTTAAACGTCAAGCCCTCTCCACCACCATAAGGAGCAGAGTAAGCACGTCCAAAGTAAGGAAGATAAGACAGGATCGAGTCACCATGTATTTCCAATGAGTAGGGGGAAGTAAGATTGACGGATCTCCCGGCCATCGGTACGGCACGATCCACATCGATCTTAATACGACCGCTATCCACGATCTCCCTCACCACTCTCTCTTTTTGCTCCTTCCGCTCTTGCTTACTTTGAGCAAAAAGGGATTGCCCCGCACAAAAAAGGACAATCCCTAAAAATCCAACTAACCTTGTTAATCTCATAACCTTAATAAACTAAACACACTATTAATCACTCTATATAGTAAAGACAATCCTTCGGGTGAATAGTTTAATCTAAAAAGGTCAAATTAAGGCTGTTTATATTTCATTATTATATTAACGCAAATTATCCAAGATATAATCCTGTACGGTAAAATCTTTCCGTACGATCGTATCACCGGGAACACGTTCGTCTGTCGTGATCGCTAAATTCTCATCGCCTAAGACTTGACGGCTCAAGAAGCTCATGATATCGTATTGGTTCCGGGACATAGGGAGCCCAGAGATCTCATGCCCCGCATTCTCTACCTTATAAAAATAATAGGAAGCTTGAAGATTTTCCAGACTTTTCGCTACAGCGGATGATCCCCATAAACCGCCGAGGTTCTCCATAGCGGCTTGTTCAAAAGGAACGGTTTTATCCGCATCGCCATGGAATAGCATAATCGGACAAGGCATCTTTTCCCAATGTGGAGGAAGCACACCAGAGACCGCACCGGCATATGAGATCACACCGGCATAGTTGAAACCAGCCGGTAGCCTTTTCGCCAACTCATGTCCGTTACATAAATCATACTCTGCCTGCAATACCGTAATCGCCCCGGCACTCGAACCGCTCGCTACGATCTGCTCCACATCGATGTTCCAATCCGAGCTTTGGTTGATCACGAAACCGGTAGCATCATAAAAATCCTCTACCGCCGTATCGATCGCATGCTGCAAGGCTGCGATAAAGTCCATTGGAGAAGAGACTTTAGAAGGATCCAGATTCTTCAAGGTGGTACGATAATCCGTAGAAACGACCACAAATCCGTTTCGGGCGAGGAACTCGAAATAGGGAATATATCCTTTATCCGCCTTATCTCCCCCTTTAAACCCACCGCCAAAAGCAAAAATCATCACAGGCTTTTTTGAGGCGGGCGACATAGAAGTCAACTCATACTTGTCCAAGGACAATGTATCTGTCCCTTTTATAGAGAATACGAAATTCTCTTTTTGAACTTCCACATTCGCCACAGGTTTAGGCTGCATACAGGCGAACGAACAGACGATCCATAAAGCAAATAGCGAATACACCCAATTTCTGTTCATCTTATTTTCGTATTAGAGGTTATTTTGTTCCTTCCTTCAAACCATCCAAGAACTTATCCACTTTTTTGGCAGCGTCTTTCACGCCCGCTTTCATTTTCAATCCGGCGTATGTCGCTTGCAATTTAATGATCTCCGCTTTCTCATCAGCGTTTAACTCTTCCTCGAACTTGGCGTAAATATCCGTGGATAGATCCGAGAATTTCAGATCCGCCTTCTTCCAGTCCTTATCGGTATAATCAGCGGCCTCCATTTCCACCTTATCTACAAAATCACTAAACTCCTTCACATATGAATCCTTTGATTGGCAGGCGCTCAAAGCGAACATAACCAATAACATGAATAGTACTTTCTTCATCTTTTAATTAAAAATTAATTTGTTATACAACACAAATATATGCAAAAAGGTTAAACCCTTGTATATGTCGTATAACTTTACGTAATTTGCTATCCTATTTTCTTAATCAGATTAATAAATTTATGGAGAAAAAACATCAGTACCGAGGATTAACCAAACAAGAAGTAGAAGAGAGCAGGCGCCTTCACGGCGAGAATGTACTTACCCCGCCCAAGAAAGCTTCGTTATGGAGCCAATTCTTGGAGAAATTCGAAGATCCTATTATTCGTATATTATTAGTGGCATGGCTCTTGTCCATGATAATCGCTGGCGTACATTGCTGGGGACCTGAGGCGAAAGGTTTTACGGCCTTCTTGGAGCCGATCGGCATTTTCTTCGCAATCATGCTTGCCAGTTGCGTGGGCTTTTTCTTCGAGGTGAAAGCGAACAAGGCATTCGATATCTTGAATACAGTCAATGATGATATTTTAGTGAAGGTAATCCGTGACGGGAATATCTGCCAAATACCGAAAAAAGAGGTCGTCGTAGGCGATATCGTTGTTTTGGAGACAGGTGAGGAAATTCCCGCAGATGGACATTTGCTTGAAGCCATCTCCCTACAGATCAACGAATCCACACTAACCGGTGAACCGATTATCAGCAAGACAACAAACGAGGCGGATTTCGATACGGAAGCGACTTATCCGTCCAATGTAGTCATGCGAGGAACGACGGTCGTGGACGGACATGGCGTAATGCAAGTAGAAAAGGTGGGTGACGCTACCGGATACGGTAAGGTCTACGAAGGCTCGCAAATCGAGAGCGATGTAGAGACTCCTTTACAAATACAGTTGAAAGGCTTGGCTAGCGTGATCAGTAAAGCCGGATACACGATCGCCGGAGTGACGTTCATCGCCTTGACCGTAAAATTCCTTTTATCAGATAGTTTCCCCGGGATGCCGGCGATGGACATCATCGCCCATATCCTCAACTACTTTATGGTAGCGGTTACGTTGATCGTGGTATCCGTTCCGGAAGGATTACCGATGAGTGTCACGTTAAGTTTGGCCCTCAGCATGAACCGTATGTTGAAGACGAATAATCTTGTCCGCAAAATGCACGCCTGTGAGACCATGGGAGCGACTACCGTAATTTGTACGGACAAGACCGGAACGTTGACGCAGAACCAAATGCAAGTCTACCAAACGAATTTCTACAACCTGAAAGACCAAAAGCTTGGGGAGGATGAGTTAAGTAACCTGATCAAAGAAGGTATCTCCACGAACTCCACGGCATTCCTCGATTTCTCGGAAGAAAAGGTAAAAACCCTTGGAAACCCGACGGAGGCCGCCCTTTTACTCTGGTTGAACGGACAACACCAAAATTATCTGGAATTAAGAGAGAACGCTACGATCCTAGATCAATTGACCTTCTCTACGGAACGGAAATATATGGCTACAATCGTACAATCACCGTTACTCGGCAAGAAGGTACTTTACGTGAAAGGTGCTCCCGAAATCGTACTGGCCAACAGTAACCGGGTGGCGATAGACGGAACTTACAAACCGGTGGCGGAATGTAAAGCCGGCATCGAAAAACAATTATTGGATTACCAGAACCAAGCGATGCGTACGCTTGGCTTCGCTTACCAGATAATCGAGGATGGAATGGATGAGACCTTCTTCGTTGAGGGTCGTTTACATGATACGGATTTAACGTACCTAGGTATCGTCGCTATCTCCGATCCGGTACGTGCGGATGTGCCCCCCGCTGTTCAAAGTTGCTTGGACGCAGGTATCGACGTGAAGATCGTCACCGGAGATACACCGGGTACGGCTAAAGAAATCGGACGACAGATCGGTACGTGGAAAGCGAATGATACCGACCGGAACATTATCACGGGTCCCGCATTCGAGACGCTTAGCGACCAAGAGGCCTTGGATCGTGTCTTAGACTTGAAGATCATGTGCCGTGCCCGTCCTACGGACAAACAGCGTTTGGTACAATTATTACAGCAGAAAGGCGCCGTGGTAGCGGTTACCGGCGACGGGACAAACGATGCCCCCGCCTTGAAAGCGGCACAAGTAGGCCTCTCCATGGGTGACGGTACTTCAGTTGCCAAGGAAGCCAGCGACATTACGATTATCGACAACTCGTTCAGTAGCATTACCCGTGCGGTGATGTGGGGACGTTCCTTGTACCGGAATATCCAGAAATTCTTGTTATTCCAATTGACCATCAATGTAGCCGCTTGTTTGATCGTGCTATTGGGTTCTTTATTAGGTACGGAATCTCCTTTGACTATCACGCAGATGTTATGGGTAAACTTGATCATGGATACATTCGCTGCCGGGGCGTTGGCCTCTCTCCCACCGAATGAGCGAGTGATGAAAGATAAACCTCGCCGGAGCGGTAAGGATGGAGATTTCATTATCACCCGCCCGATGGCCTATAATATTTTCGGCGTCGGATTCGCTTTTGTCGTAATCTTGATGGGCTTGTTGTTCTATTTCCATGCGCAAGACGGTTTAACGCCGCATGATTTATCGTGGTTCTTCAGCTTCTTCGTGATGCTACAGTTCTGGAATATGTTTAACGCAAAGGCATTTATGGAAGGACGTTCCGCTTTTGCCAATTTAAAGGATAGTAAAAGTTTCTTGCTGGTCGCTTTACTGATTTTGATTGGTCAATACTTGATCGTCACTTTTGGAGGCGAGATGTTCAGCGTAATACCTTTGTCCTTGAAAGATTGGGCGATCATTATCGGATCTTCCTCTCTGGTTTTATGGATCGGTGAGTTATTCAGGTTATTCAAAAGATAAATATATATTGTACAACTTGTAGAGACGGGACACGCTCCGTCTCTACAACTGAAAATAGTACACCTATATGATATATCAACCTAGCTATAAATAGCTATTTCCTTATTCCATTTCGTTTTTTAACTTCGCATCTCAAATTATTTAAATCATGGAACATCTATTAGAATTAGCGAAAAGAAACCAAGAAAGAGCTTGGGAAGTGATCCGGCAAACCGACATTATAAATATCTGGAAATCTGTCGGGGCGGAAATAAACTTAGTAGGCTCCTTAAATATGGGACTACTCATGAAACATAAGGATATCGACTTCCATATTTACACCTCTCCCTTCCGTATATCCGACAGCTTCCAAGCGATGGCCCGACTAGCGGAGAACCCGCTCATTAAACGAATCGAATACGGAAACTCGCTCGATACGGAAGAACAATGCGTAGAGTGGCACGCATGGTTCCAAGATCCGGATAACGAACTCTGGCAAATTGATATGATCCATATCGTAAAAGGTTCCCGTTATGACGGTTATTTCGAGAAAATGGCCGAACGTATAACCGCCGTACTGACTGACGAGACCCGGCAGGCCATCTTAAAACTGAAATATGAGACACCGGATACAGTGAAAATCATGGGCGTGGAATATTACCAAGCAGTCATTCAAGACGGCGTGCGTACATATGCGGAATTAGAGGACTGGAAAAAACAACATCCAGTCACAGGCGTTATCGAATGGATTCCATAAGAACATTATTGGCCAAACCGTGAAGAATCGATCTCTTTCTTATTCTTCCGGTTCATCTTGCCCAATGTATACTTTAAGGTGAGCGATACAGAACGAGTATCCGAATAGATCGTCATATCACTCTTCTGGCTGGGATAATCAATATGCGTTTTCGCACGTAAGCCCTTTAATAAGTCCTCACCTCGTAGCATTACGCTTAATTTTTTCGGTATCGGGTTCCAGACAAGCCCTGCCGATACATTATAAATACCATCCACATCATAGATACCTTGTATCGAAGGCGCACTATAGCGAGCATTCACTTCCAGCGATAAGTTCTTCTTCTTTGATAAAGTAAACGTATTGAACAACATCAACTGCCCGAACAACTTTTTCCGATCAAACGGAATGTCGATAAATATTCCCTCATCTTGAATCAACAAGCCTGATGCCACGAACCGTGAGCTAACCGCCCCACCGATCCGAAACGGGATAACTGCCATCGCCCCGAAAGTATTATGCTTATCGAAATTAACCGATTGGTAATAGGCTCTCAACGCTTTCGTATCTTGATAATACAATTGGCGAATATAATTCACATGATGATTGGCGAATAGTCCAAAAACATATTTCTTTTTCAAGATATAATTAGCCCTAGCCATATAAATACGTTCCGGTTCCAAATAAGGATTTCCCCGTACCTGACTATACACATTCAAATAAGAAACATTCGAGCTCATGGCCCAATACGCCGGATACTTCTTATCGCTGGAGAAATTGACTTGAAGCATATTCGATGGATCGATCGTATAACTCAAGTTCAATTGTGGATAGAGATTTACCCCAGACCATAAAGTCCATTTCCGGCCCACCGAATCAATCACCGCCTTATTATACTCCGCCGAAAGAGAAGCGCTCAACACCAGTTTCTTGCCAAAACGCTTAGAGAAACCGGCATACAATCCCGCCGTATACTCTTTTTCTTTTTGGGCAAACGTAGCTGACAGATCCTCCTGTTTATCTTGGTAGGTAAAGGAGCTATTATCCGTAAAGGATAACTGCACATTCGTGCCCGCGTTAATTTTCCATCCTTTTCCAAATACCCGTTCGAAGTTAACGAATACATTCGCCAAATGGATATTTTGCCGGGAGGTAGCCTCCACCTCTTGTTTCGTATCGGGATAATCCGAGATCATATATTGATCCCTGCGATCCTTATAATAGGTATAATCCACCCCTGCGTTCAAGTTCTTGGAATGTGCATAATTCAACCGTACATTTTGAAGATTCTTCGGGCCCGATAACTTATTATTACTTTCCGCATACTCAATACCCACAAATAGAGTGTTCGAATATCGTTTGGAATTAGAATCCGTTATCTTGGCATAATAAGAAATATCCACCTCACGCCCCTTATCCATAAACCAACTGGCACTTGCCCCAATCGTATGGTTCATGGAACGACCTACCGCCGTATTTTCTTGCAGGATCTCATAAGGACGATCCTTCACGATAGGATAGGCGTTCATATCCTCGGTTGAACGGGAATGGTTATAATTAGCGGAATAAGATAGATCCAGACTATATTTCTTTTTGGAGTAAGATAAATTCACTAACCCGGTTGGCGAGAAGTAGAAAGCTTGCTTTCCGGTCAAAGAGATATCGGCACTTAAATCCTCATTCACTTTCTTCTCCATAATGATATTTATACTACCTCCTTTTACGCCATATTTTGGAGGAGAGCTATACAAAAGCTCTATACTCTTTACTTTGCTGGCCGAGTTAGATTTCAGAAGCTCTACAATCTGGGACAATGACATTGAGCTTTTACGTCCGTTAATAATAATGTTCGTAGTAGGGACGCCGATGATACTAACGTTGTCCCCTTCTTTCACCAATCCGGGAATCTCTCCTAAAATATCAAATGCAGTATTCACCGGTTTGGCCATGATCAAGTTAGGCACGTCGAAAGATAAGGCATCGTCCGTAACCGTAACCAAAGGACGCTCGGAAGTAACGTAGACATCCGGCAATTTTACCGTAATACTATCTTTCACCAAGATAACAGAATCCTTAGTCTGTGCATTTACAGCGACAAGAATATTCAGAAGCAACAAGAAAGGAACAATGGCAGTCTTCATAATATCAAGATTATGTTTATAATCCGCCAAATTAAAAAGAAAAAAGGAGATAATCAACGAAACTATCGAATATTTACGAACAAATCGTATACATATTCAAAATAAAGAAATTACACCACACCTATTTATACTATTAACCCGTTGGCTGAATTAAGCAACCGTGCCAAATCTTATAAAGATAAAAGTCAGATCAAACCGAATAAAAAGTTCTCCCAGTACTATATAAAACCTCCCGCAACCCGATATCTTCTTTATTCGCCGCCGCTGAATGTTCGTTCGGCGGCGACGAATATACATTCAGCGGCGGCGAACGAACATTCAGCGGAGACGGATATAGAAGATAGGCTTATCCATCAAGGTATTATTCATTCTACCTTATCCAAGGTAAAAGTAAAGATTAAAGTAGAACCTCCGGGGATACCGCTATAATCTCCATATCCATAACCTAGCGAAGCCGGGATAATCGCCTCCACGGTCTCATCCAGATGGATATTCAATAAGACACCGCTTAAGCCCGGGATAATGCCGTTCATAGAAAAACTTGATCTATCCAGTTTCTTTTGAAAGACTTTCCCGTCAATATATTTTCCTTCCAGATCAAGCAAATAAACCACTGAGGTTGCGGAAGGTGTCGTTGTCCACTCATTTTCTTTCTGAATGATCCGATATAAGGCAGTATCACCTCCTATAACAACTTGCTTATATTTCAATTCACCGTTCTCGTCTTTCTCCGCTTTCTTCTCCCAGATGTATTCCTTGTTTTTGTTGATATAAGCCAATTGCTCTTCCGAGAATTGAAGCTCATCATCATCCCCACAAGAAGTAAATCCCATCATCATGATCACTACAAGTGACCATACATACATTGAAAGTGCTTTCATTCCGATTTCTATATAAAATTAAACTATGATTATTCTTGATTTCCGAGGCGCGAATATACAAATCCATTTTGTTATATCAACTAACTTTCCGTTCTTTGCATAAATATAGTAGTAACCAACTAATACAACATGAAACTAAACAAATTAATAGCGATCGCCACGATCAGCCTTCTGTCGGGAGGTATAAGCATGGCACAAAAAGCGTTGAATCTTGAGGATATAGTTGCCGGTAACATCATACAAACAAAAGGCATCGGAAGCATGACTTGGCTAAAAGACGGTGAACGTTATAGCCGCTTGGAAAATAATAAGCAAACCGGAGGCACGGATATCGTCGCCTATCGAGCGAAAGATAACTCCCGTGAAGTCATTATCCCCTCATCCCTATTGACGGACAAATCTACCGGAAGGCCTATCCCCGTACGTAGCGTCTCTTGGAGTGCGGATAATGAGAAAGTCTTGATTTATAACAATACCCGACGGGTATGGCGTTATGATACACGGGGTGACTATTGGGTATTAAACCTAAAGGACGGCGCTTTACGTCAATTGGGAAAAGGAATGCCGGAATCCTCCATGATGTTCGCTAAATTCTCTCCGGATGGCACACGTGTGGCCTATGTTTCCAACAATAATATATATGTAGAAGATATAGACTCCGGGAAAATCACGCAGCTAACAAAAGACGGAAGCGATACGATTGTCAACGGAACCTTCGATTGGGTATATGAGGAGGAGTTCAGTTGCCGGGATGGTTTCCGCTGGAGCCCGGACGGAAAGCATATCGCCTATTGGCAAAGCGATACGAAAGGAACGGGAGTGTTCGACATTATTAATAATGTAGACTCCATCTACGCAAAGGTAATCCATTTCCCATACCCCAAGGCAGGAACCACCAATTCAGCCGTAAAAGTAGGCTACGTTTCCTCTACCGGCGGGAACACCACTTGGATCGCCATACCCGGAGATCCCCGGAACAACTACCTGCCCCGTATGGAATTCATCCCCGAAAGCGACGAGTTGTTCATACAGCAACTAAACCGCCCGCAGAATACAAATAAGGTATGGATCGCCAAGATATCCGATAACTCGCTGAATAATATCTTCACCGATACGGATGCCGCATGGCTAGACACGAATGATAACATACAATGGTTAAAGGACAACCGCTATTTCACATGGGAAAGCGAGCGTAGTGGCTGGCGGCATTTATACCGGATAAGCCGTGACGGAAAAGAGATACAACCCATCACCAAAGGTGATTTTGATTATATCTCGCCGGTCGGGACCGATCTACAAAAGGGCTGGGTCTATTTCATTGCCTCCCCGGACAATTTCACCCAACGCTACTTGTACCGGGCTAAAGCATTCGGCAATGGAGAAGTGGAGCGTGTAAGCCCCATGGAACAATCCGGACAGCACCGCTACAACATGTCACCCACCGGCAAATGGGCCATACATACGTATAGTAACGCCTCTACCCCATCTGTTATCGACATGGTTTCTTTTCCGAAACATCAATCCGTACGCATGCTTGAGGATAATGCTCAAGCCAAGGACCAATACGCTGCCTTAGGATTAAACCCGAAAGAATTTATCAAGGTCAAGTCCGGCAATCTAACCTTGGACGCATGGATGATAAAACCTGTCGATTTCGACGCATCCAAGAAATACCCGGTTATCATAGAGGTATACGGCGAGCCGGCGAGCGCCACCGTACAAGATGTATGGGGTAACGGAGATTTATGGCAACAATATATGGCGAACCAAGGCTATATCGTGGTGAGTATAGAGAACCGGGGCGCGAATACTCCTCGTGGGCGTGAATGGCGTAAATGTATTTACGGGGAAGTGGGCACTTTCTCCTCCGAGGATCAAAGCAGAGGTATTTTAGATATGGCCCGTCAATATCCGTTTATCGATGCCAGCCGGATCGGCATTACCGGATGGAGCGGCGGCGGCAGTCAAACCTTGAACTGCATGTTCCGTTATCCGAAAGTATTCCATACCGGTATAGCGATCGCTTTTGTCGCTGACCAGCGCCTATACGACACGATCTACCAAGAACGTTACATGAATACTCCGCAGAACAATCCGGAAGGCTACCGCAAAGGTTCCCCGATTACCTATGCCGAGGGACTGGAAGGTAATCTGCTGCTTATCCACGGTACGGGAGATGACAACGTGCATTACCAGAATTGCGAGATGCTGGTGAACAAGTTGATCAAGAACGGAAAGATGTTTACGCAAATCAGTTACCCGATGCGTAGCCATAGCATCAACGAAAGGGAAGGAACGACTCTTCACCTACGTAAGACAATGGCTAAATACTGGCTGGAGCATCTTCCGGCCGGTGGTAAATAGTTAATCCACGATTCGATGAAACAATTTTTATTGCGATTAGTGATCTTGGCAGGAATCAGTTTCCTGCCAACGGTATCCAACGCCCAATTAAGGGAAAAGGCCGAAGAACTATTGTCTACGACATTAGGCAATGAGCCGAAGGAGCCAGTTACCTCGACCGATACGTTTTCGCTCGACGAGCAGCACCGGAAGGATTCCATCAAAATGCAGGAGCTAGCCCTCCAGCTGCAAGAGATGAAACTAAACGAGATTTTGCTCAAAGACGAGCTGGAAAGCACGAAGAACAGCAATGCTACCGCCGACTCCCTAAAAATGGCCGAGCAACGAAACCGTATCGATTCCCTTCGGGCACTGACTCCCGGCGTACCTGTAGTCGTGGAGGGGGATACCTTATTTCACCTATACGCCAAGCGCGGAGGCCGCACCCCGGTTGACCGGGCTGAGGACATCCTCAATATCATGGTAAAGATCGGGACCTCGCATTCCTTGAAGAAGGATTCCATCTATATCTATGACAGCGAATACGTAACGGATATCATGTACGGAGATAAGGTTATCCTAAGTATCACCGACCAAGATGCCCTATGGCAAAATCTCAGTCGTATAGCCCTCGCAGAACAATATCAACCGATTATCCAAAACAAGATACAAGAGTTAAGGGAGCAACATAGTATCTTGCAGATAGCGAAACGGGTATTATTGTTCATCCTCGTAATTATCATCCAATATTTCCTGTTTAAGCTGACCAACTATCTGTTTAAGAAACTACGCAGGAAAATTATCTGGTTAAAGCAGAACCGACTCAGATCTATTACCATCCGGGATTATGAATTTCTCAACACACATCGCCAAGGACGTGTATTGATGTTTTTCACCAACGTAATACGATGGATCGTGTTACTAATCCAGTTAACCATCAGTGTACCGATCCTTTTCGCTATCTTCCCGCAAACAGAAGATCTAGCCTTGAAGATATTCTCCTATTTGTTGGAGCCGGTAAAGATGATCTTTAAATCGGTAGCCTCCTATATTCCGAACTTGTTTATCATCTTGGTGATCTATTACTGTATCAAATACATCGTAAAAGGAATCCAATACATAGCCAACGAGATAGAGAGCGAGAACCTGAAAATATCAGGTTTTTACCCGGATTGGGCGCAACCGACGTTTAATATCATCCGTTTCCTGCTATACGCCTTTATGATCGCCATGATCTATCCTTATCTGCCGGGATCGGACTCGGGGGTATTTCAAGGCATATCCGTATTTGTCGGTTTGATCATATCGTTGGGTTCCAGTACGGTGATCGGAAATATCATCGCCGGGCTGGTCATTACTTATATGAGGCCCTTTAAATTGGGTGACCGTATCCAACTAAACGAGACGACTGGCAACGTTATCGAGAAGACTCCGTTTGTCACCCGTTTACGTACCCCTAAGAATGAGGTAGTGACCATCCCGAACTCCTTTATCATGTCCTCCCATACAACAAATTATAGCGTATCCGCACGGCAATACGGATTAATCATCCACAGCACGGTTACGATCGGCTACGACGTACCTTGGCGGCAAGTTCATCAATTATTGATCAATGCCGCCCGCCAAACCACCGGGGTATTGCCAGAGCCGAAGCCTTTCGTATTGGAGACCGAACTAAGCGATTACTATCCCTGTTATCAAATCAACGCTTATATAAAGGACGCCGATAAACTCGGGGATATCTATTCCGACCTGCATCAAAACATACAGGACGTATTCAATGAGGCTGGCGTAGAGATCATGTCACCGCACTATTTCGCCGGACGAGACGGAAGCGCTTCCACGATCCCGGCCTCTCCCTATCTGGATGACAGGGTAGAGCCTTCAAAGAAATAAATATTTCACGGTAAATAGTTAAAAATGATCCCTCACGAAACAAATCGTGGGGGATTTTATGTTATATGTCCAAACGTCACTAATAAAATAAATAATGGTAATGAAAAAGTATTTTATCGCAGTAGCGGCTATGGCATTTTTGGCCGCATGTAGCGGGAAACAAGCCCAAAAGGATGTACCCGTAGAAGTAGAGGAAGAAGAATTCGCCATAATGTCGGCGGCTCCGGACGCTCCGTCTCTGCCACTGATCCATTCTGTTAAGGCGACTCAACCGGCAAAACCCGTGAATATGAGAGATTCCTTGAAGGCTGATCCTAAAAAGGGACCGGTTATCCAAAAAAAGTATAAGGGAACCCTGACTTCTCCGGATAGCGTGAATGTAGATTATGACTTAACCTTGTATTATCAACAAGATAACGCAGACGAGGAAGGCGTATTCGAGTTGGATGCTCTTTATACCGTACCGGAAGCAGTAGCCTCAAGCACCGGAGCGGCGAAGAAAGCTCCTCAGAAAGCCATTACAACCGGTAAACAAAAAGTAAAGCACGGAGCTCCCGATGACGTTAGCGCAGTAATCTACGAGTTGATTCCTAGTGATGGCGAACCCGTCATTTATTTCCTAGTAGAAGGGGATAACTTGACCTTGATGAACGACGCGTTGCAAAAAGCGGCGGCAGATCTTAACTACACACTAAAACTTGTTCAATAATATAGGCAGCACATCTTTGTATATATAGATCACCCCGATAGTCTTACCGGATCGCCGGAAGCTATCGGGGTTTAGTTTTTATTTAAACCATCCTTAGCGGACCGATTATTTGATACCTAACTTGGCTTTGATCGCTTTAGGCAGGGCATCTTTATGAACCACGATATTCATGGTCTTATAACGGACAAATGCTTTGGAAGCATACCAAATACCGTTATACTTGTTGTTGGTTCCCCACGAGTTCTTCACCATATAATACTCGTTACCTTCTTGATCTTTGGCGATACCGTAGATCTGCATACCATGGTCGTCGGTCGTCTCATAATTATCATAAGCCAACTGGCGCTCTGCTTGCGTACACCATTTCTGAGGTTGCGGTTTTGTGTTCAGCTTCTTTTCCTCCGGTTTCAATTTCAACCAATGAGCCATATCGGAACCGCTCAACTCCTGTACCTTCTCATCATCAGGCATAACGGCCACTCCGTCACGAGTAAAACCAGATTCGCTCACATCGGAACCCCAAGCGATCGTATAACCCGTATTAATCGCATTATCAAAGACCTCCATAAACTCATCCAGCGGCAAGTTATACGACATACCGTGACGCCAGTTATCCTGAATCTCTAGCGGGAACTGGGTATAGAACGGATGATGCGTATAAGAAGTCAATGAGACATAATCCGAAGCCTTCAAACCTGTAGACTCGAAGAAAGATTTCGGTGTATATTCCTTCCCTTTATACGTGAATTTCTCAGGAGGAACCCCCAAGTAGATCTGATGTACCGCAGCGACCGCCTTCTTCCATAACATGGCGTTATTCTCATCAGACTGCAATTTGCGTAACTTTCCCTTGGCGATAGCGGCCACCATAGCGTCCGTCAAGGCGGAAAGCTCGGTATGGTTACTCAACGTATCGGAATACATCACGCCCGGGCGCATCTCCTCTTCCGGAACCAAGCCGAATGTTTCCATTCCATAAAGCGCATCATAGAAAGATCCACCTTGCGAGAACGAAACATCCCCATGCGTACGCACAGCAGCGTCGGCACGATCCAGATAGGTGTTATATACCGTAAACATCTCGGATAAGTCATACTCGCCCTTTCCCATACGAAGCAACTCCGACTCCAAGAAAGAGTACGAGGAGTAGCACCAGCACGTACCCGCACGATTTTGGTTCTTAACAGATGTAATGGGGTTCTCTTTCACGGTCGTGAACACGAATCCCTCCTCACTCTCCTTCTTCTCCGTGTCTTGCGCTTGGATCGTAGCGGACATAGTCAGAGCGAATAGCATGCTTGAAACTAGAATTGTCTTTTTCATGTAATTTTATATATTTATATTAGTATTAAGTCCGTATCGACCGCAAATGTAAGTTTTTTATCCGTAGCTAACTCTACAAAGTCGTACGTATTTGAGATATTTTATCTAAGTTTGCCTCCTCAGGAAACATAATATATAACTAATTATCTGCAAAATGAGAATATCTATTATCGGTTCGGGTAATATCGGTGGAGCGATCGCCCGAGGTTTAGCGAAAGGAACCATGTTCAAAGCCTCTGATATCACTTGTACCGCCCAATCGGATGAGACCTTGGAGAAGATGAGAAAGATCGATCCGGACTTTATCTTGACCCATGATAACGTGGAAGCGGCACGAAACGCTGATATCATTATAATCGCCGTTAAACCTTGGCGTGTAGAAATGATTATAGATGAGATTAAGTCGGTGCTCGACTTCGAGAAACAAATCATCGTATCCGTAGCGGCTGGCGTGACTTTCGACCTGTTAAATACTTATTTGACCAAGAACACGGACTTCGATTGTCTGGCTACTCCCACGATCTTCCGGATCATGCCCAACACGGCTATCGAGGTGATGAGCAGCATGACTTTCGTCTCCGCCCGCAATGCCTCCAAGGAGCAGACGGACCTAATCATCCGGATTTTCAACGAGCTGGGTAACGCCATGCTGGTAGAAGAGCGGTTGATGGCCGCAGGAACGGCATTGGCCTCCAGTGGCATTGCTTTCGCCTTGCGTTATATCCGTGCGGCGATAGAAGGCGGCGTGGAATTGGGTTTCTATCCGAAACAGGCGCAAGAGATCGTGGCGCATACCGTGAAAGGTGCCGTTGATTTATTGATCGAGAATAAAAGTAACCCGGAGATGGAAATCGATAAGGTAACGACTCCGGGCGGAATCACGATCAAGGGTCTAAATGAGATGGAACTTTCCGGTTTTACCTCTTCCGTGATCCGGGGACTGAAGGCCAGTAAATAAAAATAGGCAGACAAAGTAGTTTGCCAGCACCAATACGCCCCGAAATATGCTGACAAACTACTTTACCTGCCCTCGGCGGGTTTATGTTCTTTCCGCCTAGCCATTTCCATCTCCAACATCCGGAGTTCCCGGCTGGTCTGCCCCGCAACAGAAGTATTCTCTTCCGCACGCCGGATCAAATACGGCAGTACATCCCTTACCGAGGCGTACGGTACGTATTTGGTTACGTTATATCCCGCATGGGCTAAATTGAAGGAAATATTATCGCTCATTCCCAATAGCTGCGCAAAGAAAACACGGGAGTCATCGCGGGCGATCCCCTTCTCGTCCATCAATTTCGCCAACTTATAATTACTCTCCTCATTATGAGTTCCCATAAACATCTCAAAACGATCTAAATGATCCATGGTGAAACGGACCGCCGCATCATAATTCTCGTCCGTGGCCTGCTTATCTTTACAAATCGGATCGGGATAATCCAACGCCGCCGCACGGGCACGCTCCGCTTCCATATAAGCCCCGCGCACGAATTTCACGCCCGCAATATAACCTTTCGCCACGGCGTCATCGTAGATACGACGCAGATAAGGCATCCGGTCATGACGATACATTTGCAAGGTAGCGAATACGATCGCACGTTTCTTGTTGAACTTACGCATCGCCTCATCGGTCAACGCATCAATGGCATCTTGGAAACAATAATCCTCCGCATCCACTAAAATACGTACGTCGTTATCGTAAGCCCGTTGGCAAAGCGCCATAAAACGCTCGCGGAACTCGCGAAAATGCCGGACATCGTCTATCGTAAGCTCTTCCCGTTTCTCGGAAGCTTTGGCCAGTAACTCATCGGTCGTGATCGTGGATGGTTTGAATACGGCTCACCCGATAAACCTGGGGGATTAAGCATACAGCTTTGTAAGTCTGAAAAGAAAGAATTTTATATCCGTTACTCCTCTTAAAGCAGCTCTAAACGCCTTAATTTTAGCATTAAAAGAC
>NZ_JAMOKU010000007.1:0-142319 GCF_023656845.1 Parabacteroides sp. Y3-G-102
CGTTTTTGACTCAAAATAACCTTCCCAGCGACTGAAGGTCACGTAATCAACCGAATATTTCTTACATAGCCTGTACTTGGTTGAGCCACTCTCATAATACTCCTTCAGCATACGGAGCTTGAACTCCATGCTGTAATTTTTACGTTCTCTTAACTTGTTTGACATGTTACACACGTTCTTTTAATTGTTAATTACGTGTGAAGTAAATCTGTATCATGTCACTTTTTGATTATAACTAATACCTGATTTCACGTTACTACCTTTGCGGCTCTTCTATTGTTAATTAGTCTTATGTGTTTGCACAGTATTTGCTGTTTTGTGCGGCACATTTTTATTAAAAGTGTGCAGTGTTTGAAAAAAGTATTTATCTTTGCGACCGTTTTGTAATCAAGAAAAGTAAAACATGAAGAAAAAAGTAGTATTAGGTGCGGCATTGATGATGATGCCTTTGGTTTCTTTCGCTGGAGGATATTTGACGAATACGAATCAGCATGCAGCCTTTTTAAGGTCACTTTCGCGAGGTGCTGCAATTGATATAGACGGCGCTTTGTCAAACCCGGCGGGTCTTTCTTTTTTGCCGACAGACGGTTTCCGCGTTGGTGTGAGTATCCAAAGTGCTTTCCAGACCCGGGATATCGATGCCTCTTTCAGTACATACAATGGTTTCGACCCAGTGAATAAGGTGCCGACAGTGAGCGACGTTCCCTATAAAAAGTATTACAAAGGAAAGGCAGCCGCTCCTGTGATTCCGAGTGTTTTTGCGGCTTACAAAAAAGGTGATTGGACGATCTCCGGTTTCTTTGCCATTACGGGTGGAGGTGGTAAGGCTTCGTTTGACGATGGCCTGCCAATGTTCGAATCGGCTGCTATGGCCGGTATCTTCAAGGAAAGTGTAGCGAAATATATAAAGACTGGCGGTCAAAGTCCCATCGTCACGCCGGATATGTATACTATTAACAGTGCGATGGACGGAAAACAGTATATTTATTCCCTACAACTTGGCCTATCATACAAGATCACGGATTGGCTTTCTGCTTTTGCCGGAGGCCGGATGAACTATTTCTCAGGAAACTATGACGGGTATCTGGATGCAAAATTAAAACAGAATTTTGGTGGAGCGGATTTAATGAACCTGGCTTTGGATTGCGATCAGACAGGTTGGGGGTTGACACCGGTTTTGGGTGTTGATGTCAAATATGGTAAATTCAATTTCGGAGCTAAATATGAGTTTAAGACGAACTTGAACATCGAAAACAATACCAAGAAGTTGGATTATCCCGACAGTGCGGAAGATTTGGTTGGCCCTTATAAGCATGGTGTAAATACGCCGAACGATATTCCTTCCATGCTTTCGGTGGCAGCTTCTTATCGGTTTTTGCCCATGTTGAAGGCTTCTGTTGAGTATCACTTCTTCGATGACAAGAAGGCGGGAATGGCCGGTGGAAAGCAGAAGGAACTGGAAAGAGGTACGAATGAGTATCTGTTTGGTATAGAGTGGGATGTTGTCAAGAGATTGACCATTAGCGGTGGCGCTCAAATTACAGATTATGGTTTGTCTGATAATTTCCAAAGTGATGTTAGTTTCTCCTGCGATTCTTATTCGCTGGGCTTTGGTGCTAAAGTGATGTTGAGCGAAAAAATGGCTTTGAACGTGGGATATATGTGGACAACTTACCACGATTATACCAAGAAGATGGACAACTACTGCGGCACGGGACTTCCTGGGCAGAATGTGTATAGCCGCACCAACAAGGTGTTCGGATTAAGTTTGGACTACGCTTTCTAAGCTTGAAAATATTCGTATCCTATTGAAAAAGGAAGCTGCTGTCGTGCGGCTTCCTTTTTTTGATTCATGGGTATTCACGGACTATATGAACCTATGCTTTACGGCTCATAACCATAGGTTTTTGTCGCTGTAAAGCATAGCTGGGTATGGCATAAAAAAAAGAGGGTGCATGACGCACCCTCTTTCTTGATTATTTGTTTTACTTGTTGCCGATTATAACTGAATCCAACGTACATAAGCGAAGTCCATACGGTGAGGCAACTCCTTGTTTACAGGATATACACGGAAGCCCATCTTATGGTTACCAGCCTCGGAAGGAGTGGTCGTTAACTTGAAGAATAACTTGGAGCCTTCTTCCTTCATCAACTCGAACTGAGCGGTATTGATTGGTGACAGCGTGTGTTTCTCCGGATCTTCCTTCATGACAACCATTTCAGCACCTAACATACCTTGTAGTTCATGACGGTCGATTACCAAATTGAAGTTGTATTCTTTTCCTACAACCGGGCCGTTCACCGTCAAATCTTGGTCGCAAGTGAAAGATTCCACTTGGAAGCTATCCCAATGTTGCGCAACTTCCTCTTTCCAAGCAGCTAATTGCTTAGCGATCTCGTAGTTGTTAGCGGAAATATGAGCGGAACGAGTAGCCAATTTGTGATAGAAACGATCCTCATAATCGTCCAACATACGTTTCATCGTATAATCCGGAGCGATCTTGGCGATAGAGTTCTTGATATATTGGATCCAGTCCGGAGAGTAACCCTTGCTGTTCTTAGCGTAGTAAGTCGGGATAATCTCAGTTTCCAAGCAATGGTAGATCGTAGCCGCATCCAATTGGTCTTGGTATTGCTGGTTCTCATAAGTACGCTTGTCGGTCAATGCCCAACCTGCGCCTTCTACGTAACCCTCATACCACCAACCGTCAAGAACGGAGAAGTTCAATACACCGTTCATCTCGGCTTTCTCACCGGAAGTACCGGAAGCCTCTAACGGACGAGTCGGCGTGTTCAACCATACGTCTACACCGGAGATCAAACGACGGGCCAAACGCATATCGTAGTTCTCCAAGAAGATGATCTTTCCTAAGAACTCCGGACGGCGAGAGATCTCTACGATGTGTTTGATCAAACCTTGACCACCACCATCAGCCGGGTGAGCCTTACCGGTGAATACGAACTGAATCGGGAACTTCTCATTGTTAACGATCTTAGCCAAACGGTCTAAGTCCGTGAACAACAAGTGCGCACGCTTATAAGTAGCGAAACGACGACCGAAACCAATCAACAAGGCATTCGGATTGATCTTCTCAAGGATGGAAACTACCTTAGAAGGATCACCTTGGTTCTTCAACCAGCTATCTTTATATTGAACACGGATGTAATCAATCAATTTATTCTTCAAGGTCATACGGAGATTCCAGATTTCCTCGTCGGATACATTCTGGATTCCTTCCCAACATTTGCGATTTGATTGATCCTCGAAAAGCTTCGTGCCTAATTTATCCGCATAGAATTTCTTCATCTCCGTAGCGGCCCAAGTCGGCATGTGCACACCGTTCGTTACATAACCAACGTGCAGTTCATCCGGGAAGTAACCTTTCCAAACTGGGGCGAACATACGCTGAGAAACCTTACCGTGCAACCAGCTTACGCCGTTAGCCTCTTGGCAAGTGTTCAAGGCGAATACGCTCATGGAGAATTTCTCGTTAGAGCCCGGGTTCTCACGTCCCATATCGATGAAGTCTTGCCAGCTAATACCTAACTTGCCGGGGAACTCACCCATGTAACGTCCGAACAAACCCTCGTCAAAGTAATCGTGACCTGCCGGAACCGGAGTGTGTACCGTATAGAGGGCGGAAGCACGAACTACCTCCAACGCTTGGTTGAATGAAAGGCCGTCGTTCTGGATATAGTCTACCAAACGCTGAGCGTTGATCAAAGCGGCGTGTCCCTCGTTGCAGTGATAAATCTGTTTCTTGATACCTAACTTGTTCAGCATCATGATACCACCGATACCCAACAAATACTCTTGTTTCATACGGTTCTCCCAGTCGCCACCATATAATTGGTGCGTGATGGAACGATCCCATTCGCTGTTCTGAGGTATATCCGTATCCATTAAGTACAAAGGTACACGACCTACGCTAACTTTCCAGATATGAGCGTAAACGGTTCTGCCCGGATAAGGAACTTCCAATACCATTGGCTCTCCGTTCGACTGCAATACCTGAGTCAACGGCAGGGCGTTGAAATTTTGCGGCTCGTAATTGGCGATCTGCTGACCGTCCATGGACAAAGTCTGTGTGAAATATCCGTAACGATACAAGAAACCTACGGCACATAAATCGATATTACTATCGCTGGCCTCTTTCAAGTAGTCACCGGCTAATACTCCCAGACCACCTGAGTAAATCTTTAATACATTGGTCAAACCGTACTCCATGCTGAAGTAGGCTACAGACGGTTGTGTCTTGTCGGGTTTTACATTGATATAAGCTTTGAAATCAGCGTATACCTTTTGGATTTCAGCCATTAACTCCTTATCTGCTAAGATCTCTTCCATACGTTTGTGTGAAAGGCTTTGCAATAGCTGTACAGGGTTACCTTCTGTGGATTTCCAAAGTTGTTTGTCGATCTTGCCAAATAGTTTAGCGCCTTCATGATTCCATACCCACCAAAGATTCGTAGCGATCTCATTAAGTGGTTCCAACTGTTGTGGAAGCTTGGAATGTGAGTAGACGTCCTTCCAAATAGGACTGTTTGCGTTATTCGCCTTAATTTTCATTATCGTGAAGTTTAAAGTGTTTGTCTAAAAACGAGTGCAAAGATAGCATTATCTTATTAATTATGAGCAATATTTAACTATTTCTTTCCTCGGCATGCCTCATGGCGATATCGAATGCGGTCAGATAATAGTCGATAAACTTGCTCCATTCAGCTTTTCGAGCGAGATCGAAACAACGCTGTTTGATTTCCTCGATGTCCGTAGCATCCTTTTGGCTGAGAGCCAGGATGGAGTTCATGATAGCGTCCGCTACCTCAAAATAATTGAAATCCGTACGATTAATAACCTCTACGCCTTCGCTAAGGTTATCTCCGGATACCGTTTTCTTCGCCCACATACCGAAACCGGCCAGATTGGTCGTGATCGTCGGTATACCGAAAGCGATACTTTCCAGCGGGGTATATCCCCACGGCTCGTAGTAGGAAGGATATACGGTAGCGTCCATCCCTATCAGCATATCATAATAGGTCTTATTGAAAATACCTCCTTTACCGTCCAAATAACAAGGAACGAATATAATCTTTAGTTTTTCGGATGCCGCGTTCGTGAAGCCGGCGTGGTTGATATAATTCAAGACCTTATCTTCTGGCATATTATGCAACCAGTGCGTAATGAAAGGGATTTGAAGCGGAGAGGTCGTCTTTATGTCCTGCTCGATCGCCTCTTTTAAATCCGCACGGGCGGCACGTACCCAAGCCGGTACCATGATAAAGGCGACGACCTCACGCTGCAGGCGTCCGGACGTACGTACACGGTTCATCGCCTCGATGAAGACATCGATACCTTTATTTCTGTATTCATAGCGGCCACTGGTGGAAACCAGCAAAGCGTTCGGGTCGATGGAGCAGCCCAATAATTTCTCCGCAACATTAATTAATGTACGACGTGCCTCCTTCCGCTTTTTAGCGTATTCCTTACCCTCTGGTACAAAGTTGGGCTCAAAGCCGTTCGGGGTAACGATATCCGGTGCCTTATCCAATAACTGTTTACATTCACGGGCCGTGATATCGCTTACGGTCGTGAAGCAATCCACGTAATGGGCGGCCTGCTTCTCTACAGAATGCTTGGCCTCCATGTTTAGCTCCTTAGCCATCTGATCGCCGTTGTAACCGTCCATATAAGCGTATAACGCTTTGTTGTTACCGGCGATAGAGCGTCCGATCGATGTGGCATGCGTCGTGAAAAGTGTCGCTATGGCAGGGATTTGCTTTTGAATGTAAAGCGCTCCCATCGCCAACATCCATTCGTTGAATAGGGCGGCGACTTTCTTGTTTTCCAGTTTGTAGAAGTGATAGAAACTCTCTATTACCTTACCGACCGCATACGCGAAGATACAAGACTCATCGTAATCGCCGTAGGCGTGGATGGAGTCAACTCGGAAATTTTCCCACATAGAATAGAAAAAGGCGTCTCGTTCACTGAAGTAGGACTTGAAATCTACCAGTATAACAGGGGGGGTACCCGGTACGTTCCAGCGACCAACCTTAACTTTCAAGTGATCCACTGCCTCGGCGTGCTTTCTCCAATCCTCAAACAAAGATGCGTCTTCCGTAAAATCGGGAGCGGTTGTGTTTGCCCACACATCCGGACCGATGAATATTACTTTGTCGTTAAAAATTTGTTGAAGCGTATGAGCTTTAGTCGATAGTACGGTATAAATACCTCCCACTTTATTACAGACTTCCCAGCTGCTTTCAAAGAGAAATTCTGGCGTCTTTATCATTTCGTTCATATTTGATTTGTTTATAATCAATGATTTCACCGCTGCAAAGATAATTCATTTTATGTTTTTTCTTGACCTTTCCTCGGTATTTAATAACATATGTTCTATATTTGTGGATAATTAAATATGAAATAATTATGGCTAAAAGAAGAATTTTAAAGAAAGAGATCAGCTACGTGGCTGGTGAATTGTTCACGGAAGCGCTGGTTTGCAAATTGTATATACCCGGAGTAAATCAAGAGAAAGCGGATGCTTTGATGGCTCGTATCCTAGATATGCAAGATAGTTATATCGTCCGTGCCGGACATCCCGACGGTAAGGATAACAAGGCTCTCGTACGGAATTATTATCGCAAATTAAGAGAGGACTTGCAAAACGAGGTTAACGCTATCGCCGACGAGATAGGAGAGTTGAGCAAGGACAAATAGGCATGAAGAAGGCAATTAGTAAGGCGATACTCCGTATGGCGGGGTGGAAGCTGGGCCCGGTGGATGGCGTGGATTTGCCGAAATGTATCGTATGTGTGGCTCCGCATACCAGTAACTGGGATTTTATCGTAGGGAAACTTTTTTATACCTCGATCGGGTGTAACGCCGGTTTCCTTATTAAGAAAGAGTGGTTCTTTTTCCCTTTTAATTTGCTGTTTAACTGGCTGGGAGGTGTTCCAGTGGATCGTGGTAAACGTACGTCGGTGACCGATCAGATGGTGGAACGTTTCAAGACCAGTGAGCGGTTTCAATTGGCCGTCACACCGGAAGGTACCCGGAAGCGGGCCAAGGACTGGAAAAAAGGATTCTATTTTATCGCTTTGAAAGCGAACGTGCCGATCGTGGTGGCTTATTTTGATTATGGAAAGAAAGAGGTGGGTACGAAAGGTGTTTTTTATCCGACAGGTGATGTGGATAAAGATATCCATACGATACGAGAGATGTATCGGGGAGTTACCGCCTGCCATCCTGAGAATTTCGTACAGGTATAGGAGTTTCATGGTGAAGAAATAAGAGTTTTACTATAGGAAAACAAAAGTTTTCCCTAGGAGAAACAAAAGTTTTGCTATGAAGAAACTACCGTTTCTTCACCATGAAACTGTTTCCTTGTCACAATATGTCTTTTTATTACCTTAATATCTTTATTCTATGACTGAAGACTTACGTATCAGCATGATACAATCCCATATCATTTGGGAAGACCGTGAAGAGAACTTGGGTTATTATGGCGAACTGTTGCGCCGTGTTAGTGGAAGAACCGATTTAGCTGTATTGCCGGAGACGTTTACTACGGGATTTTCCATGGACGTAGAGCGACAAGCCGATACGATGGAGGGCCAGACCGTACCGACTATAAAAGAATGGGCTAAGAAATATAAACTGGCCGTGGCTGGAAGTTTTATCGCGAAAGATAACGGAAAGTTCTACAACCGGGCTTTTTTCATCACTCCGGAAGGAGAGGAGTATTATTACGATAAGCGTCATTTGTTCCGTATGGCGGAAGAGGACAAGCATTTCTCGGCGGGCGACAAACGTCTGATCGTGCCTTATAAAGGCTGGAATATCTGTTTGCAGGTTTGTTATGACTTGCGTTTCCCGGTTTGGAGCCGCAACGTGAATAATGAATATGATCTTTTGATTTATGTAGCCAATTGGCCCGAGGTCCGGAAGAAGGCGTGGAAGGCATTGCTGCATGCACGTGCCATCGAGAACATGGCTTATGTCTGTGGCGTGAACCGTGTGGGGGTAGATGGGAAAGGTTTTCTTTTCAGAGGGGATTCTATGATTTATAACGCTAAGGGAAAGAAATTGGCGGATGCCGGAAAACGAGAGGAAATCACCCGGACATGTACCTTGAAGAAGAGCGAGCTGGATGAATTCCGGGCTAAGTTCCCGGCGTGGAAGGATGCGGATGGATTTAGTATTGACTTCTAATCATCTGATTCCTGCTGATTATGGAAAAACGTAGTCCTTGGGCTTGGATCCCGTCTCTTTATTTCGCCGAAGGCTTGCCCTACGTGGTAGTCATGACGCTTTCTGTGATCATGTATAAACGTTTGGGCGTCTCGAATACGGATATCGCCTTGTTTACCAGTTGGCTTTATTTTCCTTGGGTGATCAAGCCCATCTGGAGCCCGTTCGTAGACTTGATAAAAACGAAGCGTTGGTGGATTTATGGCATGCAGTTATTGATTGGTGGGGGAATGGCTGGTGTGGCGTTTGTCCTTCCCGGGGATTTCTTTCTGCGGTTTACCTTGGCTTTCTTTTGGTTGATGGCGTTTAGTTCCGCTACGCACGATATCGCTGCGGATGGGTTCTATATGCTGGGCTTGACGGAGGAGCAACAGGCGTTCTTCATCGGTATCCGAAATACGTTCTACAGGGTGGCGATGCTAACCGGACAAGGTCTGCTGGTTATGCTGGCGGGACTTTTGGAGGAGAGTACCGGGCGGATTTCTTTTGCTTGGAGTCTGGTGTTTTTTGTATTGGCCGGTACCTTTATCGCCTTGGCTTTGTGGCATAAGTATATCTTACCCCGTCCGGCGAGTGACGCGCAACGTACGAATATCACCCCTTATACCATCTTGGTGGAGTTCGGCAATACTTTCGTGAGCTTTTTCAGCAAGAAAGGGATTATCCCGGCTTTGCTTTTTATGCTGACGTATCGTTTGGGGGAATCCCAATTGGTAAAGTTGGCTTCTCCTTTCCTGCTGGATGGGCGGGAGGTTGGCGGGTTGGCGCTCAGTACCGGTGAGGTCGGGTTCGCTTATGGTACGGTGGGAGTGATCTCCTTATTGCTCGGAGGGGTTTTAGGAGGTCTGGCTATATCCCGGGGTGGCTTGAAGACTTGGTTATGGCCTATGGCATTGGCTATCTCCTTGCCGAATCTGGTTTATTTGTATATGGCCTATACGATGCCGGAGAGTATTGTTGTCGTAAACGCTTGTGTCGCTGTCGAGCAATTCGGCTACGGGTTTGGCTTTACGGCTTATACGATGTATCTGATGCTTTTCGCCGAGGGGGAATATAAGACTTCGCATTATGCGATCAGTACCGGTTTCATGGCGTTAGGTATGATGCTACCGGGAATGGCATCGGGATGGATACAGGAGCAGATCGGTTACCAACATTTCTTTATCTGGGTAATGATCTGTTGCATACCTTTATTTATTGTATTGCCGTTCTTGCGTTTCAAGAAAAAATAATCTTATACCGATAATCCGGGAGTGTAGGGGAGGGTCACGATGAATGTGCTACCTTCCCTTTCTTTGGATTTTAGGGTGATCAAAGAAGTAATGTTTGTTTTCTTTGCTTCTGAGGCTGGTTTATAATTGAAAAACCAAGGAGATGCGGCAACCCTTATTCTTTTCGGACTGGAGCAAGATACGCCCGTTTAATTGTTTTACGATAGCTTGGCAGATCGATAGTCCAAGACCTGTTCCTTGCACGAAATCATCCAGCTTCTTGAAACGCTCGAATATCGCTTCTTGGTCCTCGGGAGAGATCCCGATGCCTGTATCCTGCACATAAAGTCGGACGTCTTGTGCATTGGTGGAATACTCGTAACCGATCTCTATAAAGCCTGCGGAAGTAAATTTTATGGCATTTTTCAGTATGTTCTCGAGCGCTTGGTAAAGTCGCTCTTTATCCGAATATAAGCAGATCGGCGTATCGGGGCATTTCTCCTTGAATTCGATACCTTCGGGGACATCGGAAAGATGTTGTTTATAAAGGGTTTTCACTAAATCCGTTAAATTGCAGGATTCCTTATGAAATATGATACCTCCGGATTCAATCCTTGCTAAATCCAATATGTCATTGACTAACTTTAGTAATAACTCGTTATTGGTCGTGATGATATTAGCGTATTGCTCCTTCTCTTCCGCTGTCAGATCCAGTTCGGCGATTAGGCTTGAAAAGCCGATGATCGCATTTAGCGGGGTACGTATCTCATGACTCATGTTAGCCAAGAATACGGATTTCATCCGGTCGGACTCATTGGCTTTCTCCAAGGCTTCCGCTAATGATTCCTTTTCATGTAATAGGGCTTTTTGCGCTTGTCGTTTTGCCTTGGATTCTTGGGTATACATGATGATGAAGCTACCGAAGACAAAGCAGCACATCGTGCAGACTACGATTATCAAGCTCCAGAATAATCTTGGATATTGGTCCTTAAAAGGAAAGTTCAAAAGTATAGCATCCTTCGGAAGAAGCCTTTTATCGATATTCCAATATTTGACTTCATTGAAATCAAATACATAATTCTTCTTGCTCTTTGTTATCTGTGGGAATGATTCGCTAGGGGAGCCTTTTAATATTTCCGCGGCTCTATCGGTAGATTCTTCTATTTGGGTTTCCAAGGAGGTGATATAACCACCTACAAGTTTATTCGAATATCCTAGGTCCTCGTTGATCGCCGTAAAAGAGGGTTTACTGGAAAAACGGCTGGTGTTCAATACCCGGTAATCCCGTTTGGCCTGTAGATAGTAGATGTAAGGGACGTGTTTACTCATGTACCAAGAAACAGCTGATAGCTTGTCTCCTTGCACGGGCACGACGTTGACGGTCGTACTATCCGGTCGTTTTAAGCTTTGATTGACCCTGTCCAAAGTAGCGATCTCTACCGGTATATACATGATGCGATTATTATCGACCCGAATGTCTACTTGAGCACATTGCTCATGTAACGTAGCCTTAATGTGCCTATCTATATACGTGCTATCGTGCAACATATAAATCGTAGACTTGCCCAACAGATGTTCTATCAAGCGGATGTTCGTGACGTAGTCGGGCTCGTCCCAGAATCCGGAAACATTCGAATATTGCGCTAATAGTGCCTTATTGGGGAAATTTACGCCGCCAAATACAATGGGGACTGTAGAGATTAGCGGATGATGGCATTGCATTAACGTGTAAGTCGCTTGATCCTCGTAGACCAAAATCAGATCGGGTTTCCAAGTAGAGATCGAATCTAGATACAGGTACATCCGTTTTTCTTCGGCGGGTGCCGCATATTGCTCGCAGTTCAAATAGAATGTTTGGATCGACGGATTAATCCCCTTTTTCTCGAGGGATTCCCGGATCAACCGATCGCAGTCTTTATAAGCTACATAATCGCTTTCATAGGAATGCACTACTAATATACGATATTTATTTCCCGACTGTTGACAAGAGGACTGTAGAATGGCTAGCAGAAAAAGTAGAACAAATATGTAATATTTCTGTATAGATCTCGCTAGCATAAGTCGAAAATTAGTACGTTGCCCTTAATCGTAATTTAAAATGAGTGTTTTTATGCGAGTGCAAACTTATTAATAATTATTGGATATCAATGGCTTTTTTATTGAATATATAGGGCTAAAATAAAAAACGGCTATCAGATCCCGAAGGACCCGATAGCCGTTTTTCTATCTTATGTGGAGTAAAGGAGCGATTAAAACCGCTTCTTTTTATTTTACTTCCTCAAATATAATATATATTGATTATAAGCAATTTATAAATCTATGGTACAAATAAGGACAATTTTATAAGCGACACACAAAAAGCATAAGGACAAACCTGGCTTTATGTAGGTCAAAGAAAGATTTATATTTATTTAACTATTCATTTCTTATTTGCAGATGTTTTCATTTTTTCATCGGTATTTTCTCTTGTTATGCTCTTGTTTGCAAAAACACCATAAAATGAAGTTATTGCCTCTTTGCTGCTTATTTTTGGCTTTCGTTTTTTATGGAAATACATTATACCTTTGCAAGACAACCATAGATAAAAATAGTTATGAAGCAAAGGCAACATATATTCCAATCGTGGGCAATAGAAGTAGTAACAGTGCTTCTGGCATCCACAATATCATTTCCAGTAAGTGATGCTTTGAATGTGCAGTTAAGCATTCTCCCTTTTGTCATGGTAGCTTGTTATGTTGCTCTAAAACTCATTTACCATTTATGCCTCTCTCTGTCGGCACATATAATATCTCTTGCTTTTTTAGTCCGCCATAAGCCTACGAAATCTGACCGACAAACTAAAGATGATTGCACTTTTGCAACTGCTATATCTACGGTTGACAATGACAATATTCAAATGAAACGGATGGAGTTATTCCATTATGAGTACCAGCACAAAGAACGACAATACCTACAGCAAAAAGAAAGAGAAGAAGATGAAAAACTACAAGCCGTATTGCAATACACTCGAAATACATTCAGGCAGTTTGATTTTAGCGAAGAAGAAATTTTCCAAATCTGCGAATGTGTCCGATACTTTGTCACCAATCAGCAAGCTCTTAGCGTAAACATCCACATCAAACGGCGTACAGCTGTTACCCAAATTTCATTAAAGAACTTCGCTTGGAACATTGCTTTCCAATATAACATCAGCCGGGATGTCACGGCTCAATTCGTTATACAAACATTCCACGAATGGTTTGTCAATTCCACCATTGATACAATCAGAAAGAATTTGCGAACAACAACTGGAAATCATAAGATTAAAATAGATGAGCAAATTATCAAACACCCAACCATATCAAACTGAGAAGAAAAGACATCAATAAAACAAATAAGGGAAATACTTATTTTCATAAATTGCGATATGATGTTAATGCAAACAGATTCTATAAAGTTGATGTTGAAATTGATCTCTTGTTAAATTATCCTTTTCAATCTTCCAAAATTTTGGTAATTCGACTAAATTGCCTAATTTTGTAAATTAAAGAAAATAAATTCATTATGAAGCAGGCTGATTACATCAAGCAAATAGCAAAATTTGCCTTAGCAAATGACAATGCTCGTTTGCGAGATTTGTTGTATCAGTATGTAGAATATTCTCAACAAAATAACAGAGGCAAATTTGCAACTGAAATCCTATCTATCATTAAAGATTCTGATAGAGAGAATTCATTGGGAAAGCTAAAAGAATATCGACTAAATAAGCATTTTGACTACAAAGCTGACGAGTATATTTTACAGACAGTAACGTCTTCATTTACAATGAAGGATTTAGTTTGTACGCAAGATGTTCGTGAGGAATTTGAATATTTTATCAAGGAAAGACAACAAACTGAGGCTCTTGTCCAAATGGATATTCCAGTATCCAATAAGATATTGCTTCATGGCCCATCAGGATGTGGAAAGACATTAAGTGCCTATGTATTAGCTGGCGAATTGAATCGTCCACTGATTATAGTCAATTTGGGTACAGTCATTTCATCGAGACTAGGAGAAACAAGCAAAAATCTCACTCAAATATTTAAGACTGCAGTTCAGGAAAAAGCTATTGTTTTGCTTGATGAGTTTGACAGCTTAGGGAAAATAAGAGATTACGATCAAGATCATGGCGAAATGAAACGGGTTGTAAATACCATATTACAACTATTTGATTTTGTAAGTCAAGATACTATCATCATTGCAGCTACTAATCAATTACAAATGATAGACGAAGCCCTTATTAGAAGGTTTGATTTATCTATTAAGATGGATTTACCAAACTCTGAACAGGTACATGCTCTTATCCAATATACGATTAAAGATCGGTTCGTCTTTGACGATGAACAAGTCAAAGAAAACATTATCAATAGCGAATGTAGAAATTTGTCCTACTACGTTATAAAACGCGCTTTGCTTAATGCAATCAAACGGAATATATTAGATGGATATAATGACAATATTATTCGAACTAATATTTGGAAAAAACTCTTAAACGATAAAAGGATTAGCTAATGCCAATCCTTTTATCGTTTAAATTTAAATTATAGTTCTGCTTCAAGAGCAGCCTGAGCAATAGCTTCCACTATATTGACTTGCTCCAAACTATCGTATAAACTGTTCCCATCCAATTCTGCAGAATGTTTTTGTTCAATCGTCAGCACAAATGAGAATGGATGATTTGTGCCTTCTAAATACTCACGACCTGTGCATCGAAAAATAATAGATATCTGATTACGAATCTTTTCGATTTCATCACGGCTAATATTTAAACTCATCTTCTGTACATTTGAGAACATTTTACTTGATACAGGGTAAAAATCATCAGACCATGAACCTACGCTAGACTTTATTGCCATTCTATCCTTATCGTCAGAGGCTCTTTTACTTGCATATTCCTCTGCATTCTTTCTTGGTTCATCATGATTCATACTATTTCCAAAGTTAAAAGCAATATGAATTGGGCAATAAGATAATACATCAGCCCGTTTAGGATTAAACTTATAGCAAAGTGTAGCAGTTAAAGTTAATAATACACCTTTCTTTGAGTATTGAAGTAAATAATTAGGGATATTCAGATTAACAACCTTGTGACTATCGAAAGCTATTGTATCTTCAATAACAAACGTACAACGATTATCGTCTGAATCTATACACTTAGAAATGTTAGGCACACCATGACCAGAAATATACTTGGATAATCGTTCTGCACTATACTTTTTGGATAAAAGAGTTTTCTCTTTACTATCAACATAGGGATATGAATTATTATCCAAAAATTTCAATTCATCGATAATCTCTTCGAGATAATACTTTTTAATCGGTTCTGCACTATTAATCATCAAAGCCTTCACTGATTGCATATTTATGTTAGGATATTTACTAACAATCTTAGCTGCAATATTAGCTGCTAATGGAGTTGCGTAACTCGTTCCAGAGTTTTGTTCTATTTTCAGGCCTGTTCCATCTATTCTCGGTGCTAAAACTAGCATGCGTGACTCAACATCCAATTGGTCACCACCAGGCATAACAATATCTGGCTTAAAGAGATTCTTATTTTTTTGGTTGTTCTTGAAACGAGTGCCATTAATCAACGAATTGTAGTCTATGTGGTATTTACGCGAATAATAAGCAGGAAACTCACACCCCAAACTCAATCCATGATTACCGTGATTAATATTATAACTTTCAGCAATAGCACCAACAGACATGTTGTTCATGCTTTCACTAGGTTCACAAAGATTCATACACTCGCCGTCGTGACACTCTGTTTCTTCTATCGAAATGAAGGGATTATAATAATGATTCGGATATTTCAGAAAACGCTTAACTCTTTCACTCGTATTAGGATTAGCAGCAACAATCTGCATATTCTTAATATCCTCTTCACTAAGATTACCAACGGAAATAAAAATCAGCAAATCATATATGTAGGCTAATTCGTCAAGTATATATGCATAAGTAGAAATATCCTCATTATAAAATTTTCCACGAACGGACATTGAAAGATTAAAGATACGAATGCCATAGTTTTGATGAGCTATAGTGATAGCCTCTTTTATGTCGGCGATGTTCACGAGTCCAGTTTCGCCTCTCTGTACTTTGATAGAAAAGATTTTGGCATCAGCATCAACTACGTTAGCATCCATGTTACGATAGAAGTTGTTTCCGAATGCAGCTAATGTTGCAACAGTTGTACCATGACTTGAATCGGACCTTAAATCAATCTCATACGGATGCGGGGTATTCTTATCAACTAAATCAAGTCCATCATGTTCCAATATGGGATCTAGTACGGCCAGTCTTTGAACACCTGTATCAATTACACCAATAATTGGTGCTCCTTCCAGCAAATTTAAAGTTGCATCTGACACCCTTTCCAAATCACCAAAAGTGTTAGGACGTACACGAGTAGTGTACAAAGATTGAATTCTTTGTATCACATCAAAATTATCCAATAAAATAGCCAAATCATCTTTAGAAATGAAGTTTATTTGGTATATTCCAGATTCTATCCTTTTATAAAGAATCTGCTTCTGATCTAAATACTCCTCCATTGCTTTCACTATAGCTTGATGTTTCATCGCTATTCTAGGTGAACTCTCCACCAACTCTAGAAGTACATCATGAGCATCATCGCTTGTAATACCAAAAGGCTTCATCGAATCACTATCCCAATAACTAAAACCGGCCATCAAAGTCAGTGGCTTATATTCTGTACTTTCGTTATTTTCTTCCGTTGAAAAGGAATCAATTTGAGTTATAAAAACATCATTAAATCGATCTTCGTCAACTATAGCGAATAGGACAGTCTGATTCATGTTGGAATAATTAAGCTCGGATAATCCATAGACTTGGCAATATTGTCTTGTTAAGGTGCTATCTGCAATTTTCAAAAAATCAATAGACAGCATATCAAAATGTTCACTTACCACATCTTGTCTCCGTAAGCTATGGCGTTCTTCTAAGGCTTGCTTAAAATTAATTCGGCAACGATGAAGCTTTTCTCTCTGCCGACAATAATTCTTTTCGTCTTCCGAAGTTTCTTCTTCATCATCTCTGCCTCTTGTTCGGTTAAACTTAAGGCAGATACCAAATTCGTTCTTTAAAAACAGATGACTTTTACCCATTGTATCGAACCATTTAATAAATACAAAACATTCTAAACTACAAAATTAGCAACATCTTTTAAAATAATACCATAAATTGCAGTTGATTTAGCACAAGAGACTCTTACGCATGGATAGAGGTCGTTTTACCACACCCATCTTAACACTGTTGATAAATGTTTTATTAAGGGGTGAGCAAGGATGGATGTGATATATTTTCACACATATGTGGATAAACACGTTAATATTAAAGCGCATCCTGTAATTTCCATCAATTTATTGTGTATTTCGGTAGTTAATGTTAAATTGCCACTCCAAATTGAAGAAAACTACATATTATTTCTTTTATTAAGATGTAATTTAGTAAATTTGTGTTCAACGTTAATTTATTAAATATGGAAAATCCCCAAAAACTAAATCGACTGAAAGCAGTTCTCGCAGACGCAGGTCAAACAAACAAGTGGCTTGCTGAGCAACTTGGCAAGGATCCTGTTACCGTCAGCAAATGGTGCACGAATACCTCACAACCAGACTTGCAGACGTTAGCAAAGATTTCAGATTTGCTTAAGGTTAATATTAGAGAACTTTTGGTTGAACGCAATAATTGATAAATGTTATGAGCAAAATATCAGAACACATATTTGGACTATACAGTCAATTGGTTGGAGACGAAATACAACCAATTGACGAAAATGTAGTTGATGAGGCGATGGGCGTAATCAATAAAATAAATGTCACAGATGATAATTCACTCTTTTATTTTCTATCTGCTATTAATTTACTCAATGCTGCTATTAAAACAGAAAAATATAAATCCAGATTGTTTTATGAATTCATAAAAACAAGAGTTTCTGCAGTTGCAGATTGTGTACTAAAGAATGCAACAAGTTTCTATGATTCAAAACTATATTATGATAAGAACCAAAAATGCCTGTATTTTGAAGTATACGGGGTTATTTTTAGTTTTCATCAAATAAAGGAGACAAAACAGATTTTGATAGTAGCTGCTAATAACCCACCTATCACATGGACTGGGGTTAGGTTACAAAGGATTGCCCAAAACATTTTTTTATTTGCAAAAGAACAATTAAATACTATTCAGATGCAAGATCAAAGTCCATCTATTGCCCCAATAAAAGAATCAAAAAATACGGAGTTATTGAACAAACTTGTCGAATGTCCAGATTGTGGAAAAAAAATATCAAAATCCGCATTTATTTGTCCTAATTGCGGCCATATTCCTCTGTACAATATTATAACTAATAGCTATAAGGTTGGCGACAAGGTTCAAATATCCTTTAACACAAATAAAGTGTCTGGTGAAATCGTTAACCTGACACCGGTTTTTGCAACAATCAAAAAAAGGGACGAAACTATAATAACGGTTCGTCAAACTTCCATAGATAGTATTCAAAATATTTTAACCACAACTGAGGTAGAAAATAATTTCAGAGATGCAGATAGTTTGTCTTCTCAGAAAGTGCTTGATATCTTTGATCTATTATTGTTAAAAATATTTCCAATTTTATCCATAAACAATAGGACGCTAATACCTACTAATGCAACTATCGTAGATATTAATGACAATGGTATAAATATAACAACTGATTCTGGATTATCGGAGACGTTAAGAGGGAATTTTGTCAATTTCAAGAAAAAAAGTTGCGCTCCTGGTTCTCGCTTATATTGCAACAGGATTAATGAGAATTCAACTATGTTTTCATTAATTGAAACATCATACCATGATGTAATGAATCTTTTTAGAAAAGCTCTTGTATATCGCAAAGGAGTTACAGCTAAAAGAAAAAAAACAATGCTTGCTGTTTTGAAGTTCATGATGGATGAAATGACTTCCAAAAAGGAAGCTTATATAGAAATAGAGAAATTCCAAAAAATTATCCTTTCGTATGTAGGAACAGATCCAGATATTTTTGATGATGAAGCGGAAGAATATGACAAATCAACCAATACCCCTGAAGATCAGTCTATAAAAGCCATCCATCCAACAAATGTAGAACTATACAAAACCGAGTCGGAAAAAATATTAGAGAATGGAGGCCTTCAACTAAAAGTAATGGGCAAGGTCGATTTAGATAGTATTCCATATAGTAAAAGAACAAGATTTCCAAAAATCATAGAGACTTCTCACACAGATAATGATTCATCGCAAAGAAAATTGGTTAAGCCTACAATTTTATTTTCAAATGAAGTAACGGCTTTCCTAAGCAAAAAAATGCCAAACTTGAACGAATCAAAGTGTAAGCAATTAGAGAAGGAACTGGATACTTTAATTCGAAATGGACAGAAAGAAGAATGTCTTAAACGTTCTTATCAAATTATAAACACAAGTCGTCCAACCCCTAAATACTTAAGAAGTTATCTTGATAGAATTGTGAATACAGAGATTGCATTAAATCATACAACTGAAGCTTTGCAATCCCTTGCATATCTTATTGTTCTAACTGAACAACAGAGTGACGTTAATGTAAATAGCATTGGCCATTTGTATATAACAATGGCAAGATTGTATCAGAAAGATAATAATAGAGAAGAGGCATTAAAAGCAATATTATATGCAGAAAGTGTTAAACCCAATAATAATGCCATCACAAAGCTAAAAGAGTCCATTCAAAGGATGGATTCCAATGATATCAATAATCCAGATTCTTCAAGCGATAGTATCAGCAAAATGCTTCTTGAGGATGTGTGCCAAGAGGCTAAACGGCAGGAACTACTTCCTTCGAATGAAATAATTCCTGCCGAACAACTGTTTGGTAGAGCTCAAAACAAACGCAATGACGACACGGAATCATTTGAGGGTAAGGCTCAGTTATTTTTAGAGGCAGCTGGTGCTTATTATAACACCAAACAGACATCTTCAATTATGTATAAGATTTCTGTTGCTAACTATGCAAGAATGAAAGGGCATGGAATGTATGCTCGATTTGCCAACTTAATAAGAAACAATACTGGTGAATTTGCAGAATTACAAGCTCTTTGTGATTGCGCTTGTAGCTATTATATTGAAGCTCTAGGTATATTTAATAGTTTAGGAGAGAAAAATCACCTCCAAGAATTACTATTAAAGTATTTACAATTACATTTCGTTATTTCGCAATTAGAAGGAGGAAAAACTCCCGACTCTGATTGGGAAGATTGGACTTTAAAGGCAAAATTGCAAGAAATTTTGTTTGGGGATAGCAATGAAGAACAAAAAGTGTTCTTCCGATCATGTATCGCAATAGGAGCATCATCTGAAAATTCGTGGAACACTTTAAGTGGTTCACCAGACGGACTTATGCCGATGTTCTCTGCTTTCAGAGATGATGATAATCTTAGAAAAAAATGTTGTAATCTAATTAATTCAATAGAAAATGCGAATGTTGACAGTAAATTAACTTCGGGTACATTCTTAAAGAGAATTATTCAGCATCGTCGAACAAGAATCACGAAACTTGAAACGTGTCTTCATGATTGCCTAGAATGGAAATTTGACCAATTTGACATAACAACTTTCGTTTCATTATGGAATTCGGTACTAGAGCACTCGGCCTTAATGACAAATACTGATACAAATTCTCAAAACATCGTTAAAGAGGTTCTAAATACTCTCGCTAATTATGCTGGACATAGAGAGAATGAAAGATATAGAAGCTTAGTTACATCTCAGCAAATTCTTCTCAATGGTCAGAAATCAATTACAGAAACGACCACAAATTATGGTAGAACATTCTTTTCTCACTTGTTTAACAATTGGCTGGAGGAAATCGGGCGACAAATCAAAGAAAAAGAAGCACGAACATTGCCTGTCTTGAGTATTTCTTGCGAACCTGCTTTTATCACTAAAGATCTTAGTGGTAATGGCTGTATCAGCATTGTTGTAACAAATAATGGTGACTCTACTGCTGAATCTTTCGTTGTTACCGCATCAATTAATGGCAAAAAATACAGTATAACTCATAATGAAGAGTTATCCGCAGGAGATTGCTGTGGAGAGAGATTTATTTCTCCTGACTTCTATGAAATCATATCTGCCAATGTGAAGTTCGATTTAGTAGCTAAATATCAAGGTAAGGAATTACAACCAAGAGAATATGAAGCTACATATGAAGTGGAAAATGAGGATGTGCTGTCGGACGAAATTGATATTCCTTGGACAATATCCAACACTCCAGAGGAACACATATTTAAAGGTCGCGAGAAAGAGTTGAGGACATTGATCGATCACTATTTGTCAAAAGATCGTTCTTTGACTTATATTCTTTATGGATTAACTCGTACAGGTAAATCTTCAATTTTGGATTATCTGAGAAATCGAATTGATGGTCAGATATTAAAAGAAGACTCTTCTAAACACATTTTAGCTTTCAAATGGTATTTAAACGAATTCCCATACAAGAATTCGACCTCTGCCCAATTTTGGACTTGGGCTTTGGAAACGAATATATATGACAAGTTAACAGATGAATTGGCCGATAAAGTTGAAGCAGCCTATGGTGAAGATGGTCTTCCTCCTGCAGAAAGTCTTTCGCAAATTGATTTTTGTAAGGTAATCGATGTCCTTAACGAGAATAATGTTATTCCGCTTGTTACAATAGACGAGTTCTCATTTGTTCGACTTATGCTCAAGGAGGGTTTAATAGATGCGACATTTATTTCTACATTAAGAAATTTGGCGTTGACTGGAAAAGCTTGCTTTGTTTACTCTGGTACCTACGATATAAAGGAACTTCCAAAGGAAAAAGAGTATATTGCAGGTCAAATGAATAATACTTTGCCAATGCCTATTAACCAAATTGAGGAGCAATATGCAAATGAATTAATCGATGCATGTCCTAAAATAATATTTGACGAAAGGGCAAAAGCTTATATCCGCGCTTTGTCTGGTTGTGTGCCATATTGGATTCAATGGATATGCTTAGCATGTGGTAAGTATGCTGTCGCTAGCAAACATAGACATTTAGGATTCAATGAGGTTAATGATGTGGTTAGAGTATTAACCGGTGAAGTACAACCTGGTAAAGGAGATACTTGGGAGTCTTTGGATGAAACTAATTTCCATAATAATCAGATTGATCCGGAAAATATTGCCGAGCATCAATTGATTTCATCTATTTCCTACCTTAATAGAGAAAGTACTCAAATTGAACGCGGCATAAGTATGGATGAACTTAAACGCTTATGGGATAAGTATTCTGTAAATGAAGAAAGACGACTCAATATGACAAGAGCTTTGGTGAGTTTAAAAGATAAGAAGATACTATATTCATTTACAGATGAAGGTAGAGAGGTGTATCGTTTGAGCGTTGACTTGTTTAGACGTTGGTGGTTTGTTCACCATAGAGATTTAGATTTAGAATTTTCACTTTAACAATCAATAATATGGAACCTTTCATTGTAGGTATTGATATTACCTCTACAAAAGATTTGTTTGGTAGAAATAGAGAAATCGAGACATTGATTTCATGTGCCAAAAGAAAAGGAAACGCAGGAATAATTGGCGCCAGACGTTTTGGTAAGACTTGCTTAATGAAGTCTTTGGAAACATATTTGGTTAACAATAGTAGTATTGGGGCTTACCCTTTGTATTTTGATGTAAAAACTCAATGTGGAGTTAAGAAAAATACTCCTGCTGTATATAGATCTATGGCTTCGCTTCTTGCATCAAAAATGTGTTTGGATAATTTGTTGCCAGAAGGGGAGCTGAAAATATCTAGAAGATGTTCTTTAGATATTTCTTGCGATGAACTCGACATGCGAGTACAAATGGAAGAATGGAATCCTGAATATCAAAAGCAAGTGCTATTTACACTTGCAAACAGCCTTGCAAAGAACAACAAATATTTGTTGTTGCTTCTTGATGAAATTGATTATCTCCTTTTAGAGGCATTTGATACTCCGTCTGACTTTTCAAGAATAAGAGGTGCTGCTACTTCTCCAGAGTCTAATCTGAAATTTTGGATTGCCGGAACCTCAACATGGAGTGCAATATGCACGAGTGTAGGCTCTCCAGAACTTAATTGTGGATTGGAGAATGTGACGATTACTTCAACATCAAAGGAGGACTTCACCTCTCTTTGGCAACATGAATGCTCTTTGATTGAAGAAACTTTCTTAAGACAACAGTATTTGGATTTATTGTCTCCTTTGTTTCAGAAGACAGGAGGCGTTCCATATTATGCTAAGTTTGTAGCTTCTCATATGTATACCAATAGAAAGGTTGCTCTGCCTGAATATGATGTAATTCGAGATTATTTATGTGAGATAATTAATAATCGGTTTGTATCTGAAGCAGAGCGTTCCACAATGTTCTTACTTTCAAAAGGACCTAAGAATTTTGAAGGAACTATACCAGACGGAATAACGAGTTTAAGGTCTAAGGGTCTTGTAAATAGCATTTCTGAATCGACCTTTTATTTGCCGATTGGGTATTTGGAAGATTATTTGCGTGCATGTAGCCATGACAAGGAAGTTGTGGATGTTGATTCCATAGAGCAAGAAGAACTAAATGAGCTAGTAGGTCAAATAGAAAGATTGCGAGTTGGCGTAAATAAACGGTATATTAATGTTCATGAGGTATTTATTCCTTCTCACGAAGA
Source organism: Parabacteroides sp. Y3-G-102 (assembly GCF_023656845.1). Lineage (NCBI taxonomy): Bacteria > Pseudomonadati > Bacteroidota > Bacteroidia > Bacteroidales > Tannerellaceae > Parabacteroides > Parabacteroides sp. Y3-G-102. The sequence goes on from NZ_JAMOKU010000007.1 coordinate 23,192, forward strand.
TCCAATCGAATTTGGAATCTTAAGAAAGCGATGCTATGATGAAGCTTCAATGGATGCATTTTCGGGATCGTTGTATAAATTATACTATGAAGGAAGTAATAACGGAAACAATCTTCCTGATAAATCGTCCGAATTCGCTAATTTAACTCGTGCATTAAGGCATCTATATAATCATAGAGAATGTGTTCCTTCGACAATGCCGGAGGAGCGTTTATTGATGATTGTCAATAATGGTAGTCGCCCGATTTATGATTATGAGTTCGCGAAGATGCAAGTTAGAATTCTACAATTATGTCGAGATGAATTATGTGGCATGCAAGTTCCAACTTCTCCTTCTCGCACTAATACAAATACCTTTACAACTGGGTCGGACAGCAGTTCTGCTTTAAGAGGAAAAATTAATGGTGACAGAAACAGAATTCTTGTAGATAATCATCCTGTATACATTATTGACAATAGAAAGGGATTTGCACCAAACAATTCCCCTCGAGAATACGACTATTCTGAAAGAGAGGAGGTTTTGTTTGAATTAAAAGAAGGAACGAATCCAAAAACGGGAAAGCCTATCTTTTTTGCAATAAACGTAAGACCGGCAAATGATTAATAATCATGCAACGCAAGAACCTCTTTGACGGAGATAGCTATAAGGCACAATTTGCTTTGATAACCTATCGGTGGCTTATGAGTCACCGATGGGTTAGTTATGCAGATATCATGGCTGATTATATTGGTGTGACAACAAAAGAACTTCCTGCTAATTTGTCAAATTGCGATGGGTATGGCGAGTTGAAGAAGGTGGTTGGCACACTAAAGAAAGCTATAGCCGATAAGCTTGAAAAGGACGTTGGCGAATGCTTTGAGGAAGAAGGCAACAACCGCAATAAGCGCTTTCGATACGTTGGTAAGGATGATGATCCACTTGCAGACATGCGTAATGCCAAGGTCATCAATAATCTTCGTCAGTACTGGAAGTTTTGCCAGGACTCTGCTGGATTCTTCCCTAAATCGTGGTTGGAGTACTTCTTCCATGATTGTCAGGATTTGCTCGACATGAAGGCTAAGCGCCGGAAAGGTGAGCAGGTGATAAGTTCAAGCCTTGACCGAATATTAACCAATATAGAATATCTCCCTCAGCTCTATGAAGCTATTACCAACAAAACGGTGATGGAGATAGAATATAAGCCATACGACAATGAACAAGTAACCTTACTATTTCATCCGCATTACTTGAAAGAGTACAATGGACGATGGCATTTATTCGGTCATGCAGAAGGTAGAGAACCGGAATTCGGGTACAACATTGCTCTTGACCGCATACAAGAGAAACCTCGTGAGAGGAGTAAGGTGGACTATGTTCCTGCACCGGAGCACTATTATGATGAGTTCTTCAAGGACATCGTGGGCGTGAGCCACATGAAGGAGCACCCGAACAAAGAACACATCGTTATACGCGCGCACGAACATTATATATTTAAATTAATAGACACAAAGCCTCTGCATCATTCATACGAGGTTGTGAAGCCTTACGGATTATACGAAGATGGAGAGTATGCTGAGTTCTCTGTTGATGTAGAGATGAACAACGAGTTTATTGGTCGTGTTCTCCAGATGGGTGCAGGACTCGAAGTTATGTCACCGCCAAGGATACGTAAGATCTTCGCGACAAGAGTGAAAGACATAGTTTCACACTACCTTGAACCTGGAGAGAAACTTCAACGAATGGTTCCAAATACGGAGGAACCATTAGAATCATAAGTTCTTGATTTTATCACAAGAATAGTTATTACCTTTGCAGAGTCAAACTTCGAAAACCGCCACGAAGTTGACGCTGCAATTCGTTGGTGGAAACCTAAAACTGATCGCAAATGGAAACACAGCAATCTCCAAAAACAGAAACGCCCATGACAGAGAAAGATCGTTGGTTGCTCGCAGCAGCTATCTGCTCGGCAATCGGTACTGCTATTACTGTTTTTTCGCAGGAAAGAAGTAGTTGATCAGAGAGACAATGGTTCCAAAATGAGAGGAACTATTGTTCAGACAGAAACATTATTCAAATCCGAAATCAAGTAGTAATTTTGCACTCGAAATCAAAAACGGACGACTATGAAACAGATACCAAACAACAACAAGGCAACCATGAATAACAAGGTAACAGCAAAGCAGACAAAGAAGCAGAGGAAGGCAGAGGCAGATGCTCACAGAAGAACCAACAAGCGTTGGGAACGTGTTGAGACATCTAATCGCTATCGCAAGGCAGCTACCGAAGAGCTCTGCAATGTGACAACAAACAAGATTGAGATTGAGGTACTTGACGGCATCCTTCTCAACTTGAACATCAGAAGTAAGATGAAGCCTTCAAAAGTGCAGGACAGAATTCTCCGTCGCATCATAGAGAAACGTCAGGCACAGGCAAACCACAAGAAGCATGGTCGTTCAGAAGATTTCACCTCAATGCACATCACCCTTGCATGCACAAGCAAGTGCATGAAGGATATCAGAAAGAAAAGATACGCTGCATGAACTTTCAAAAATGAGTGTGATTGGTTCCAAAACGGAAGGAACCAATACTCATGTAAAAAAGCTTGCATGCCCTATACTAACATAGTAACTTTGCATCACAATTCCGAGAGAGTTGGTTTTGTTTATACATTATTTTATTATTACAAACAACAGAGGTGGCGGCCTATTCCGCTAAACAAAAACCAGATGTACGATGAACACATCACTCGCACTCATTGCCGCAAAGGCACTCCCAGCCCTCTCGGGTAGTTCTCTCACCTACAACGCAGAGAAGAACGTGTACCTCACCCTCGGTTACACCAGCGCAGCTGGCAACACCTACTACCGAGCAATCCGCCTCTCTGACCGATTGGCAGTTTACTACCACATCGGACAAGGTTACGCCCACACCTTCCTCAACGGCATCACGCTGTTTGCATGGAACGGACAGAAGGCAAACATCATTGCCCAGAAGTTCTGGGGCGGATGCAACTGGCGATGTTTCAACGAACGAAGCGCCAAGGAAGAGAGCATCCTCATGCTGAAGGACTTCCTGAAGGGACAAGCCAAGACAATGGGCAGCATGGTGGCAGAGAGTCAGCTCCTTGACTTCTCGCGAAGCATGATAGAGGCAACTCATCAGAAGTGCTTGGGCTAACCATCATGCCCAATCAAAGAGAGAACAAACAAAAATCACAAACCAAGAAAAACAAAACGACATGGCAAGCTTAACAAAAGCGATCAACAAAGATCTGTTCGACAGCATCCTGCCGACATTCGGAAACCAACGAGTTCATATTCCTGTATGGGACGAAGGACAGAAGATGTTCCTCTGCGAAGAGTACGAGAGCGCAAGCGGAAACCGCTACTACAAGGGCGTGAGGTTCTGCGACCGCATCGTAGTTGTCGAGAAGGTGGGACTCTACCACAACTGGACCTACATCGACGGCATCGAGGTTTACGCCTTCAACGGTACACGCCTTGAACTTGTTCAGAAGAGAGACTACGACAAGGTGCATCGCAACGAGGAGTTCATCCGAAAGGAATTAGAAATCATGGTGCGCAACTTCTTTGAAGGAGTACTCAAAGCCCAGAGAAGCTGCATGCCACAGGAAGAACTCGAAGAGAAGGCGAAAGGCATCATCGATGGATGCTACAAGAGTTTCCTCGACAGCGACTACAACACACGTCTCACCCAAATCCTCCCACAAATCGAACAGAAGTAGGACATGCAGAACACACAGATAGACCCACACAACCACGAACAGCAGCTTGCATACGAGCTTGTTGCCAACACAAACTCCAGTTTCTTCCTCACAGGTCGTGCTGGAACAGGTAAGACAACCTTTCTTCACAACGTACAGAAGTTGGTTGGAAAGCAGTTCATCACCCTTGCCCCAACAGGTGTGGCTGCCATCCTCGCCGGTGGCGACACAATACACTCCTTCTTTGGCTTGCCAATGGAGGTGTGTACGCCAGGAACATGCGGCAAGATGAACGAGGCAAAGATTCTGACGCTTTTACATGCAGACACGATCATCATCGATGAAGTGTCGATGGTAAGATGCGACATCATGGATGCCATCGACTACACCATGCGTAAGGCTCTGCGCAACAACATGCCTTTCGGCGGCAAGCAGATAATCTTCGTAGGCGACATGTTCCAGTTGCCACCGGTGGTGAAGCAAGGTCCTGAGAAGGATATGCTGAAGGATCTGTACCAAACGGATGACTTCTTCTTCTACAAATCAGACGCCATCAAGCGCATGCGACTCGTGAAGATTGAGTTCCGCAAGGTGTACCGTCAGGATGACGAACACTTCCTGCACATTTTGGAGAACGTGCGCCTGAACAAGGTAACACCAGAGAACATCATGCACCTCAACGATCGCGTTCACATTCCGACCGCAGAAGATGGTGCTGTCATCACGCTGGCTTCCATCAATAAGACGGCAGACAAGATCAACCTTCAGCGACTAGAGGAGATTGAGTCGGAGGAGTTCGTCTATGAAGGAACCATTGACGGCAAGTTCGAGGAAAAGAAGTTCCCGGTGGACATGAAGCTTCGCCTCAAGGTTGGTGCTCAGGTGATGTTCACTCGCAACGACCAGCAAAAACGATGGGCAAACGGCACTCTCGGCAAGGTGAGCAAACTCACTAAGGACGAAATCAGCGTGACGCTCAACAACGGCGAGACATACATTGTGCCATGCTGTTCATGGGAGTCGTACAGCTACGACTACAACAAGGAGGAGCGCAAGATGAAGAAGGAACTCATTGGTACATTCACCCAGTACCCTCTGAAACTTGCATGGGCAATCACCGTCCACAAGAGTCAGGGCATGACCTTCGACAAACTCTCGCTCGACCTCAGCCGTGGCATGTTCGCAGCAGGACAGCTCTACGTAGCTCTGAGCCGTGTTCGCAGCCTTGAAGGTCTGTACCTCTCGAAGAACGTCATACCTCAGTATGCTCATACGAGTCGTGAGGTGCTGACTTACGCAAGCGAGTACAACAACGAGCAACAGATTGGCAACGAGATAGAGAGCGGAAAAGCTGTCTATGGCGCACTCCAGCACAACGACTACGACGAAGCGGCACGTCAGTACCTGCTCCTCGTAGCGAAGAAGGCTGAGAACGGCGACATCAAAGAAGCCATGCAGCAAGCAAAACGCTTCCTTGACATACTCGTGTGCGACGAGCATCTCTATGGTTCGATAGAGTCGGTACCAGAGTGTCTGACAAAGGCAAGCCATTGGGCACCGAAATTCCTTGCTTCGTTGCTCTGCCTCTATGCAGAGAAGTACGAGGAAGCATTGGCGTACGCTAACGAGGTACTGGCAACACACCAATGTGCAGAAGCCATGTACATCAAGTCGCGTGCCTTGGCAAAACTCGAACGCTACACAGAAGCTGACGAGACCAACTGCCAGCTTGCGAACGTGTTCGAGATGGCAACACCAGACGCAAAGGTGCTCTTCATGATTGCCATGCTCAACGAGATGCACATTGGCGATCCAGGACTTGACTTGATGCGCAAACTGGTAGAGGCACGTCCAAAGTACGACCTTGGCATCCTTGCCCTTCGCACTTTGATGCAATGCCACAACCTAAAGCTTGACAAGCAGTCGGACAACAACTGCGAGTTGGTGGACCTCTTCAACTCAGACGCTACCGAGGAGGAGTTCCTTGCTCAGCTGAAGGTCTGCCGAGAGAAGGCACCAAAGGCTATCGCTTACTTGATTCGCAGAATCAAAAAGCAAGAATTCAACGAAGAACAGCCTGCAGCATAAAGCAGGTGGCTCTTCCAAACAAACAAAACCAGAAAAAGATGAAGACAAGAACTGCAAAACTGAGAGACATAGAGCAAGTGGGGTTCCCTATTGTGAAAGCTGCATTCAAGGGAAAGGATGGAAATGTGTACGTGGGTGCTATGATGGTTGATAGCGGTTCCGTACATTGCATACTCAACAAGTCGGTACTTTCATTGATCGACGAGTCAAGTGTAATAGACGGCAAGACCATGGACATACACTCAGTACAAGGAAAGGGTGTAAAGTGCCAGGGTGTATCATTCAACTTCAAGATAGGATGCGGAGAGTACGATACATTCTATGTCAACAACACTATCGACTTCAATGCCATGTTTGATGGCGTGTTGATTGGTAACGACGAGCATCCAACAGAACCATGCACATACCGCAACTACTACAACAGTTTGATGGCGAAACTCGACATCCCTAAATTGAAATATCACGGCCTGCGCCATAGCTTTGCCACCCGTTGCATTGAAGCCGGATGCGACTATAAAACTGTCAGCGTATTGTTAGGTCATTCCAACATTTCAACCACGCTCAACCTTTACGTTCATCCTAACATGGAGCAGAAGAAGCGTTGCATTACCAAGATGTTCAAATCATTGGGCAAGTAAAAGTGTGTAACTCATCTTTTATATATAGCCCATAAAATTACGGCAAGATAACTAATCGCCAGTACGACCAAAGTAAATATAAGCCAAGAGGTGGAAAGCCAAACGCCTTCATTGTTCTGGAGGTGTTTGGCCATTTTGTCACTATGCCTTTCCAATAGATCTTCTTCGGCCTTAATATGTCGGACTGTGCATTGATGCACTTTTGCCAACTCATCTGTGCTGATTTTGGCACGGAAAACTATATTTTGTTCCGCTTTGACAATAGCACGGCAAATGCCTGAAATAATGTTGTCGGCACTATCCGTAGCTGTTTTGAGCGCAAAAGTAACTTCTTCCATTTTGCGGGTAGCGGCTTCCAATTCTAAACGTACATCCTTTAGTTCTTTAATTTTCTGTTCAAGTTTACTTTCTTCTTGGGCTACTTTGTTTTCATTGCCTACACCTTCTATAAGGCCGTCAATGTCTATCTTGTCAGATTTCCCTTTTCCTATTCCCATATTCATTGATTTTGAGTGAAACAATTATCTGTGTAAACCCCTCCTGCGCTTGCAAAGATGATTAGCCATTTGAGCGCATCGCCTTGCCCATTCGCGTTCATCCTCATCTTTATCCTTTCCCCAACCGCTCATGTCAGAACCTCCGCCGCCACTGGATGCAGCCATGCTCGTTGCACCGTCAAGGTATTCAGCAAAAAGGAGCAAGGCGGTTTTCTGTACATCTTCTATAGTTGCTAAGGGATTGTCATCCGGCACGGAACATTCCTTGCAGATGATTTCGTCCGCTTCTTCCGGTATGGCCACATGGTAATGGTGATATTCATCCGTGGAAATGTCGTAGTGCTTAATAACTAGAGCCGGACGGTTTGTCTGTGGCATTTCAGTCGAAACGGTAGCTGGCCGTATTTTCTGTTCGGTATTTGGGATTAGCGAAGATTTCCGCTCTTCATGAAGCCTTGCCCATGTCGCTTCTATCTTTGAAGGCATGAGATGTCGGCCTTTACCGAGAATGGAGGATTTATAACTGGAGTTGCCCGACAGAATAGAATAGCCTCGTACATTCCCCTTGTCATCCTCTTGCAAGTGTATGCCGTAGCCGTGTGCTTTTAGTCCGGCCTCATAGCCTGACCAACTGAAATTCGGCAAGGAGCGAAGCACGTCCATGCAAGTGCCAGCAATCTCCAGCCTGCGTTTCTCGTAAATATCCTCCGGCTGTACCCATCCCCGCCGTTCATTGATAATGTACGCAGCCGACATTGCCCGTTCCGCTATTAAGTGGTCATCGTTGACTTTTCCATCCATGTCCACACGGTTCACATCTATGTGCAGATGAGGTATGCCACTCTTTGCATCATGATGGAGAGCAACTACATACTGGCTGTTCTTTACGTTGGTGGATTTCGCACTGGTACGTTTAGTCTTTTTCGAGAGGTCAATGGAATCGAATACTTGGATGTACTCGTTTGCCAATCTGACCCAATCGTCCAGCGTCCAGCCTGAGGATTCTTCCTTAGTTGGGGATATTTCCATTCTTATCACATTCCGTTTGAGCGGTCTGCCTTTGTTGATTGTATTGGCAAATTCTTTTTGCTTGAGTACCATACGTTGGTACATGGCTTCAGCCGATATGTCATCGGGCAGAAAGTTCACTTTCACGATCTCGGCCTTGTCCTTGTTGACCGAATAGCGGACGGCGTTTCCGCCGTGGCTGATGGTGGCCGCTTTTGCTATCATTTGGTTGGGAATTTATTGGGTGATGTATTCCTGAATTTCATTCCAACGGGCCATAAGGGGAATGGCTGCACGCATCCACTGCTCCACGAAACGGGTGTCTGCGAAGTATTGCGCCCGATGGCTGCCCTGTATGGACTTGACGGCTGCCGCTATTCGCATTAGTGCGCCCCGTGCATCAGAGAGACTGCAAAGGGCTTCCACCTCCTTGTCGGTAAGCCGCCGCCTCGGATGCTGCCCCAAAGCACATTTTCGAATATAGTCGCTCAAAGTCAAACCGCAGGTCTCGGCAAGTTCCACGGCTTTTGCGTATTCTTTTTCGGTCACTCTGGCCTCCAACCGCTTTGTGCGCTTTATATCCTTTTTCTTTTCGTCCTTGTTTTCTTCCGTTGTTGTCATATCTAATGATTTGTAATAAGGTGATACGATAAAATAAATAAAACTGGTCAGCCCGGTGCGAGCTTGCGAGCGGCTGTAACGGCTTATGTGGCATGGAAGCGCGGAGCGTTTTTGTGCGACATAGGCAATTCTTGTAACAGTCCTGACACGAACTTTGGATATATCATGACTCACAGAGCGGGCAGTTTGTCCGAAGTCTTTATAAACGTCTAAAACAAACGTACTCCGCTACATTCATTCCTCAAAAAAGTGCTTCCAACCGCTTCATAAGAACAAGTCCCAATTCCGCCATAAACCAACGCTTTTCCAAAAGGTCACAAAATGCAGCGTGAAAGGCCGTGTTTCGCATTGTAAAAAGCCATTTTTTGAAAGCCAATACACGGCATTTTGCAACGGTCTCGGTTTCATTAGGTTTTACGCTCCGTTTCCGTCATGAACATTATTGCCCAAAATAAGGGATAGAGACGGCTGTTCACTGTTACAACAGGCGGAGGTATCCGACTTTCCAATTCCATCATTTGGCGTATTGGCAGAGATACCATCTTTATCTATACCATTGTCGCCAATCTCTCCGACACAATGGTGCCGCTCTTTCACGCTCACGTAATACGGATTGAGTATCTTTTGATTGTCCGTATACCATGCCGACACACAATGCACGGTGTGTATGCTTGTGCGGTTGGTCTGTTCGGATGTGACAATCCCCAACTCGGCCATTTTGTCAAGTAACCTCGAAACAGTCTTCTTGTCATAGCCTAAACGGGTAGCCAATTCAACTTCCGAAAGGGCGGCTTGCCCGATATGCAATGTAACGGCAAAGCCTTTCTTTTCGTACTTCGTTTCCTTAATGACCACAGCGTCAATGAGGCATTTCAATACCTTCATGCGGTCGATGCCGTACTTGCTTCCTGCCAGAAAATCAAGCTGGCTGTCGGAAAGCACTATGCAATAATAAACGTCTTTCTTCATTTTCATTTCTATTTATTGTTCAACTAACTCTAACTGAAATTGGTCAATGAGCGTTTGCAAACTCGGACATCGCTTTATCATTTTTTGAAGCGTCATCATGGGAGTGTCCGCCATCAGCAGAAAGTCAGCTATATCTAATCCTTTTTCCCTTTGTTCGTTTGTAGCGCACTGCTCCAGTTTTTCACTGAAAACCACCTTAGAGCAAACGGAAGAAAGCAACTGCACTTTCTCCTGCCAAACCATTTTCGCTCCCAAATCAGGACAAAGAATTACGGCATGGTTCTTTAATACGCCAACGGTGTCAGCCTTGAAACAGCCGTGTATTCCTCCAGTTGCCAACCATACAAAATCAGGCATGAAGTGGCTGGCCACTAAAGCGGATTTCTCACTCTCCACAATGGCTACAGCTTTTGTTGGATAACCAGCTAAAAGATGTTCGCCAAACAAGCATTGCTTCATGTTAAAGTGTTCAAGTTCCAATTCCGTATGCACCCAACTCACATAGCTTCTCGGTTCTTTTACCCGATGTCCTGTTGTCGGATTATACAACATTATCTTTCCTGCTCGTACTTTTCCTTGTCGGTCAATCTGCCAGAACACCGTGGAGCCTCCCCATTTCTTGGATGTCCCGACACAGTATAATTTGAACAGCCGGGATGTTTCTTTCTCACCCAATACACCCGAAAGAAAGATGAATAACGGATTCAGTTCGTAGTTGGCAAGCGAGCGATGCATAATGTCACGATCAATGTAATCTGTTGGCTTGGGCTGCATAACTTTTGCTTGTGACTTCCACGACTTCCTTTCTTCCAATGCAACGGGATTATCCTTGAAATAATCCGATGGCTTGTAATGGTATTGGCACGAATGTTCATGGTCACATCTGCCTACATAATCGGGAAAGGCAATCTGCCCTTCCGTATCAACATATTTGACAAAGCATTGCTTCCTTCCGCATTTAGGACAGGTCAGCTTAGAGCCTCGCTTGTATTTTTGGAGCGTAAATCTGTATTCAGTCATAGTTCCTCCTTTTTTATAAATGCAGTTCGTGCAGTTTGCAGTTGTTGCAGTTTTGCAGGTTACCCATGTCTTCTGAACTGCAAACTGCAAATACTGCAAGGTGCAAACCGTGTAGCTCATTGCAGTTTCTCATATTCTCCTCTTTTGATTTTCCTGATAATCTTGCTCGTTGTAAGGTTGACCAACATATACATCACAGACCTTTCGGACAGGCCGACTTCTTTTCCTGCTTGGATGGCTTCGGTGGTAGAAAACAAGGCTGGTACGTTGTCAAGCAATTCTTTCTTTTGCGGTTCTATGCTCTCCATCAACATGAATCTTTGTATGTTTGAATAACAGTCTTCAAAATAGGAACTTAATCTGATGGCCGATTTAATGGAATCTATATCCACGAAATCCTTGTGTACTTCGCCACAAGCCCATCGGAGTATCTGAAATACCAAAGCCAACCGTGCAGCAATCATGGGTATTTTCATTATCCGACTGTCAACCAAGCCGTCATCCTTTATTTGGTTTACCTTATGAATTAGGCCATTGCGCCAGTTGGTAAAATAGGTACCAGCCTCTGGAGAAAAATTCAGTACGTTCTGTAAAGCGTAGTCGTTATTCTCATCCGTTATAAAACAAATCTCGCAAATACGGTTGATTACATCTTCCCACAAGGCAGAATACTTCTCAAACGATGAAGCTGTGAAATCTTCGTCAATCGGCCAGTCTGATATTTCCTGCGACGAGGGATATACGAAAATTATCCTATCCAGCAAGCCATTGTCCTTGTACCCCTTATCGACCAGTTCATGCACACGGGTAGTCTGCATCGTGCCGACTATGTTTATAAAAGGTCGCTCAATGTGAATAGGTATCGGCATACTGCATCTTGACACATCAAGAGGCTTACCGCTAAAAGCCGTCAAGAGCTGTTCTATCAGTTGCCCCTTGCTGTATTGATTCACGGCGTTGAACATTCCCATTATTTCATCCACATACACGGTCACACCTCTTGGATTATCGTTAAGTGCACGAATAAGAGCCTCAGGGGTAAAGTCCGAAATGATTGTTCGCTTCAAAATCGGCTTGGGCGGCAATGACGGCCTTTCATCTTTCTTGCCCTTCTGACTTTCTAGTATGGAATTGTAGTTTTCCATATCTATCTTGAATTGCTTAATGACTTTGGCATCAAGCTTTCGGATGGGGCGAAAAGCAAAGTCAAGCGGTGGTGTTTTACCCATGCCTGGCCGTCCGATCAATATCATGTATAGAATTGGACTGCTAACCCAGCCGCCACGGATGCGGATGTTGACCGCATTGCCGATGGCCGTTGATGCTGCTGCAATAAGGGATGCCATTGTGTACTCAATGGAATAGTTCTCTTGCCGTGCCAATGCCAGAACCATGTCCTGCAACTTGGCAGGAAACACGTCCAAAGGTATCTTGTTCTCTACGATACCCTCGAACTCCATTCTGATGCTGTTGCACAAGTCAAGTGAATCCATTAGAACGGTCTGTTTCGTTTGGCATTAATGAATTGTGCAGCTTCTTCCGCCAGTTCCTTCTGTGATTTCCGTTTGCCGTCATGAAGCCATGCGTCAATCTCCGATTTGAGGAACATGATGCGCTTGCCTCTCTTATGAAATGGAATCTGGTGGCAGCTCGTCCATCCGTAAACGGTCTGTTCCGCCGGATGGCTGGGCAGGTATTCGCACAGTTCTTTCAGGTTCATCCACTGGTCGGCAGGCCGTATTTGCGGGATATTGTTCAGACCGTCAATCTTGGAGTCAAGTTTATTCAACTTGTCCATCATCCATGACATTGCCTTGGGCAAATCTTCAAATGTAATGTTCTTGTCTTCCATATCATTATCAGTTGATTTTGCCGCAAAGTAATGGCAAATCCCAATACTGATTTATGGGTGACAAATATCACATAAAGAAACATCAGCAGGTCATAAGAATCATAAACAATATGCACTGATTATCAGCATCTATAATGACAAATTCCATTATTAGATTTTTTCGCTTATGCCTCTCGGCATAAGCGAATCATCATTGAATCATAAGGTTGTGAAGATAAAAATGCACAGAAACAGAAAGCCACCCACATGAAGATGCAGATGGCTTATGACTTAAATGAAATGATATAAGAGGTTATTCGGTCATTGGCAAATCCAGCTTAATCGTCTTGGTTGCCTCTTCCTTTTTGGCATCAACGACCTTGGCATAAATTTGAGTTGTACGGACATTCGTATGACCAAGCATTTTGCTGACCGTATAAATGTCTGTTCCTCCGGCGAGTTGCAGGGTTGCATACGAGTGCCTAAAGCAATGGTAGGTGATGTGCTTCGTTATTCCGGCTTCTGCAACCCATTTCTTAATTGGACGGTTAATCCATGACGGGTCGGGAAGTCCTGCAAAAACAAGTTTCTCACCGTCTTTCCTTTCGCCGCAAAGTTGGTATGCCTGTTCGGATATGGGCATATACTCAACACCTTTGGTCTTTTGTTGGGTAAAGTTCAAGCGGTAACCGCCATTAAATTCTTCAACCTCTGACCACTTCAATTTTTGTATGTCGCAATGGCGAAGTCCTGTCAAGGCTGAAAACAGCGAGGCTCGTTTTAATAATGGGTCACATGGAGTTTGAGCCAAACGGTTCAGTTCCTCAACCGTCAGATATTCCCTGCGGCTCTCTTTCCCCTGAATGCCTTTGACCTTTGCCGAAATATCAACGGTAAGATAGCCGTCAATAAAAGCTTGCTTCAATGCTGCCTTGAATATGGAGAAATAAGTGGATGCCGTGTTTTGAGAAAGAGTACCATTCTTTGTGCCTCCTTGTGGGGCGTTCAATATAAATTGCCGGAACGATTCTACAAACTTTAGATCTATCTGCAAAAAAGGAATGGTATTGCCTTTTGAAAAAATCTTCAGCAGCTCATATACACGGTTCCAGTTGGCGATGATAGAATCAGAACTGTGCGCATGACGGGTGCGCTGCACATGGTCAAAGTATTCAATAAAGTTGTAGCGTGAACGTTCCAGCTGTTCTGCTTGTTCTGCATCTGTTTCAGAATATAAAGAAGCATTATCATATTCCTTCTGCCGCAGACTTCTCACTTTGTCGGCATAGATACACGATTCTTGGTCTAACTGTGACTTGCATTGAATAATACCGTTCAAATCACGTTTAGGCTTATAAGTGGTTTTGCCGTCCTTGTCAGTTCGGGCGTTCCGCGACTTATCCCAAATGGGAGTGGTGATAGTACGGTTTAAATATTCACGCACTCGCTGAGGTGTAGGCTTATCGGCTTGAAAAACCGGATAAGCCTCTACATACAAATACCATTCTTCACGGTATTCTGATTTGCGAAGTTTTACTGAAACTCGCGTATTGGCCAGTGCTTTTTTCATTGCTTCGCTCCTTTATATAGATTGTCAATTTCTTTCTTTGGTACATAAACGAAGTTACCTATCTGCCGGGTAGGGATAGAGTATTTGCGGATATGCTGATAGACCGTGCTGTCGTCCAAATGGAATTTCTTGGATATTTCGCCGATGGTATAACAGTCCTTCGGTTCCAAGCTATATAGTTTGGCAACGGGCTTTGGTTTTGTCAGAGCTTTCTTCCGCAGAGGATAGAGTTTCAGCAGTTCTTCTTTGCTGACTCTTGTTTGTCGTTCGCCTACGTTTACACTTGAAATGACACCTTTACGAATCAAGCGATATAGGGTTTCTTTGCTAATCCCGAACAAGGCATAGGCTTCAGGAACGGTGATATAGTCTTTGGACTTCGGTATCTTCTTCACAACCTCATCCAACTTCTGCATCCTTAGCTCCTCGTCCTTGTTTCTCTTCCAAGCAATTTTAGAACATCTTGGAGAGCAATACCAAGATTCAATGGTCTTCGCTTTGAACGGTTCTCCGCAGATCTTGCATTTACGTACTATCTCGAACTTTGCTGCTGGCATATCTGTCTTTGAAACATAAGTTATTCACTATCACCACCGACAACTATATAAGTTTCACATTATCTACTTCTAAGTGTCGGAACAAATATGGTACAAATATACAATAAAAATCCGAGAAACAAGCAAATCAATCAGAAAGTGCTAAAAACAAAATAGGGCGTAACCAATTGAGTTACACCCTATTTTACTATCGTTAGTTATCGTTATTTACCGATACTTACTTCACTTCCTCAAAGTCAACGTCCGTAACGTTACCGTCTTTGCTGTTGTTGCTGCTACCTGCGTTACCGCCAGCTTGTTGACCACCGAAGTTAGGATCTGCTTGCGGGCCGCCTTGAGCGCCGCCACCTTGAGCGTTGTACATTTCTTGGCTAGCTGCTTGGAATACGCTGTTCAATTCTGCCATAGCAGCATCGATACCTGCGATATCCTGAGCCTTATGAGCTTCTTTCAATTTGTTCAAGGCACCTTCGATCGGAGCTTTCTTGTCTGCCGGAAGCTTGTCACCAAGATCTTTCAATTGTTTCTCGGTCTGGAAGATCATGCTATCCGCTTGATTCAATTTATCGATACGCTCTTTCTCTTTCTTATCGGCCTCTGCGTTTGCGGCAGCCTCTTCTTTCATACGCTTAACCTCATCATCGCTCAAACCGCTGGAAGCCTCGATACGGATACTTTGTACTTTACCGGTTCCTTTATCCTTGGCGGATACGTTCAAGATACCATTGGCGTCGATATCGAATGTAACCTCGATCTGAGGGACACCACGTTGTGCGGCAGGTATTCCATCTAGGTGGAAACGGCCGATAGACTTGTTGTCTTTAGCCAAAGAACGCTCTCCTTGCAAGATGTGGATCTCAACAGAAGGCTGGTTGTCTACAGCAGTCGTAAATGTCTCGGACTTCTTGGTCGGGATGGTCGTGTTAGACTCGATCAATTTAGTCATTACACCACCCATTGTCTCAATACCTAAAGACAGCGGAGTAACATCCAACAACAATACGTCCTTAACCTCACCTGTCAATACACCACCTTGGATCGCTGCACCTACGGCTACTACTTCATCCGGGTTAACGCCCTTAGACGGAGCTTTACCGAAGAATTTCTCAACGATAGCCTGTACGGCCGGGATACGAGTAGAACCACCTACCAAGATCACTTCGTCGATATCAGAAGTTGATAAACCTGCGTCTTTCAAGGATTGACGGCACGGTTCGATACATGCTTGGATCAGACCGTCAGCCAATTGTTCGAATTTAGCACGAGTCAAAGTCTTAACCAAGTGCTTTGGAATACCGTTTACCGGCATGATATACGGCAAGTTGATCTCCGTGCTAGTCGTACTTGACAACTCGATCTTCGCTTTCTCGGCAGCTTCTTTTAAACGTTGTAAAGCCATCGGGTCTTTACGTAAGTCTACGCCTTCCTCTCGTTCGAATTCTTCAGCCAACCAGTCGATGATTACGTGGTCGAAGTCATCACCACCTAGGTGAGTATCACCGTTTGTTGATTTTACCTCGAATACGCCGTCACCTAACTCAAGGATGGAGATATCGAATGTACCACCACCTAAGTCGAATACGGCGATCTTCATGTCTTTGTTCGTCTTATCCAAACCATAAGCTAAAGAAGCGGCAGTCGGTTCGTTTACGATACGGCGTACGGTTAAACCTGCGATCTCACCAGCCTCTTTCGTAGCCTGACGTTGAGCGTCACTAAAGTAAGCAGGTACTGTGATAACGGCTTCCGTTACTTCCTGTCCCAAATAATCCTCAGCTGTCTTTTTCATTTTCTGCAGGATCATCGCTGAGATTTCCTGCGGAGTATACAAACGTCCTTCGATATCTACACGAGGAGTGTTGTTATCACCACGCACTACTTTATAAGGAACGCGATTGATTTCCTTTTGTACTTGGTCATAAGTTTCACCCATGAAACGTTTGATAGAGAATATAGTCTTTTCAGGATTGGTGATAGCCTGACGTTTTGCGGGATCACCTACCTTACGCTCGCCGCCTTCTACGAAAGCTACGATTGAAGGTGTTGTTCTTTTACCTTCGCTGTTCGCGATAACAACCGGTTCGTTACCTTCCAATACGGCAACACAAGAGTTGGTTGTTCCTAAGTCGATTCCAATAATCTTTCCCATGATTGTAAATATTTTAATTGTTATTATTCATCGTCCGTCATCCTCCTTGTTTAAAGGATTCACATAGTATTCAACAAATGCCGTGCCAAAGAAGTTTGGGTTTGAAAATAAATAATACGTGTCATGAATCGTGACATTTTGACGGTTTGGCAGAATACAGAAAGCCCCGGAACCGCTTTAATAGGCCCGGGGCTTCTCTTGTTATTTGTTGATTATTTCCTTTTCTTCTTTCATGTCAAGCTCATTCTTGTCGGCATCAAAGAATTTGTATTCAAGAAAGGCGAGACTTTGATTGGGAATAACTTTTAAACCATGTGTGTACTTCATTTTCCACTTCATGCTCAAGGGGAACAACCCCTTGTTCACATACGCTGCGACATACGGATGTACATGCAGGGTGAATTTCTTCACGTGATGTTTGTTTACTAAGCAATCTATTTTTTCTTCCAGGCTGTCGGTAAACAGGATGGAAGGCTTAACCGTTCCTGTTCCGAAACAGGATGGGCAGTCTTCTGACGTATCCACGTCCATTGCCGGACGTACCCGCTGACGGGTAATCTGCATCAAGCCAAACTTACTAAGAGGAAGGATATTGTGTTTAGCCCGGTCATTTGCCATTGCCTTTGTCATGTGTTCAAATAGCTTTTGCCGGTTGGCAGCCTCTGCCATATCGATAAAGTCTATGACGATGATACCTCCCATGTCTCGTAAGCGGAGCTGACGGGCGATCTCATCGGCGGCGGCTATATTTACGTCGATAGCTGTCTTCTCTTGGGCATCGCTGCCTTTGGAACGGTTCCCGCTGTTCACGTCGATAACGTGCATAGCTTCCGTGTGCTCGATAATCAAGTAAGCTCCACTCTTGTAAGTGACAGTTCGTCCGAATAGCGACTTGATTTGCTTGGTGACCGCAAAGTTGTCGAAGATAGGAAGCTCTCCCGTATATAACTGTACGATTTCTTCCCGTCCCGGTGCGATCAAGCTTACATAGTCGCGGACATTATTGTAGACCTCCTTGTCATTTACATAAATATTTTGGAAAGAGGGGTTGAATATATCCCGAAGCAAAGCTACGGTACGTGCCGTTTCCTCATAAATAATAGCCGGAGCTTTGAGTTTAGGCACCTTCACGATATTATCTTCCCATCGTTTCATCAATGTCTTCAATTCATGATCAAGCTCCGCGACACGCTTGCCCTCCGAGGATGTCCGTACGATAACACTGAAATTCTTCGGTTTGATACTTTGGATTAACTGGCGCAAACGGGCTCGTTCCTCGCTTGATTTAATTTTGGTGGAGACAGATACTTTATCGGCGAACGGTATCAGCACGATATATCTTCCGGCAAAAGAAAGCTCGGAAGTCAATCGGGGACCTTTCGTCGAGATAGGCTCTTTAGCAATTTGAACCAACACCTCTTGTCCTACTTTCAGCACGTCGCTAATACTCCCGTTCTTTTCGATCTCCGGTAGAATCTGAGTTTTCGACAGTACCGGCGCCTTTTTGGGATCGCTCAGCAATTGCTTTAAATATTTCTGTTGGGTGTTGAAGTTAGGACCTAAGTCCAAATAGTGAAGAAACGCATCCTTTTTGTAACCGACATCAATGAACGCAGCGTTTAAGCCCGGCATCAGTTTCTTAACCTTACCTAGATAGATATCACCAACGGCGAACGAGACGTTGCGGGCCTCCTTTTGGAGCTCCACAAGGCTCTTGTCCTCCAAGACGGCGATAGATACCTCTTTGGGCTGTACATCAACTACTAATTCACTAATCACTTAAGATGTGTTTTTAAGATCAGACCTTATAAAATACGCAAAGAACAAACTTAAAAGGTCACTTATTAAGTTTGTTCTTTAGAGTTCGTTAGATAGACTTATTTCTTCTTATGTCTATTCTTCTTCAGTCTCTTTTTGCGCTTGTGCGTAGACATTTTATGTCTTTTTCTTTTCTTTCCGCTAGGCATCGCTTTAAAATTTTAAATTAAACGTATAATAATTAATTACTTAACTTCACCAATAAAAGTCTTAGCCGGCTTGAATGACGGAATGTTGTGTTCCGGGATGATGATCGTAGTATTTTTTGAAATATTACGAGCTGTCTTTTGAGCTCTCTTCTTAATAACGAAACTTCCGAAACCTCTCAAGTAAACGTTTTCGCCTTGGGCTAAAGAACTTTTTACGATATCCATGAAGGACTCAACGCTTGCTAGCACTGTCTGTTTGTCGATACCAGTGCTTTTTGAAATCTCGCTAACAATATCTGCTTTAGTCATGTCTATAAATTAATTAATTGATTTTGACCTATTAATTTTTTGGAATGCAAATATATAGCTTTTTATTTAAGTGGAAAAAGAATTGAGCTTCAATTTTTAAATAAAAAGATTCTTCTCGATTCGTAATATATATGTATGTTTGCGGTAATCAAATAGTTATGATGTTGAAAAGAGAGAAAGGGAGCAGTTATGTTACAGTATGAAAGTGAGTTAGAAATCAGCCGGATATTGGTTGAGTGGTATGAAACCTATAAAAGAGAGCTTCCTTGGAGGGAAACGAGAGACCCTTATATCATCTGGATATCGGAGATTATATTGCAACAAACCCGGGTTGTACAGGGATTGGAGTATTTTTTGCGTTTCACCGAACGTTTCCCGGATGTGGCATCTCTAGCGGCGGCGGAAGAGGATGAGGTGCTGAAATATTGGCAGGGCTTGGGGTATTATAGCCGGGCTCGTAACTTACATGCGGCGGCTAAATCTATCATGGAGCGGTTTAACGGGGTTTTCCCGGAGAATTATAAAGAGGTATTATCCTTGAAAGGTATCGGGGAGTATACGGCGGCGGCGATCGTCTCCTTTGCTTGGAACCAACCGTGTCCGGTCGTGGATGGAAATGTGTACCGGGTACTTTCCCGTTTGTTTGCCGTAGATACGCCGATCGACACCACGAAGGGTAAAAAGCAATTCGCGGAACTGGCCGGAATGATCTTGGACCCTAAGAACGCAGGGACGCATAATCAGGCGATCATGGAATTGGGTGCTTTGCAATGTGTTCCTCAAAACCCGGACTGCGGGGTGTGCCCGCTAAAAGATAAATGCATGGCGTTCGCTTCCGGCAATGTGCAAGCTTATCCGGTGAAACAAAATAAGACGAAGACAAGGGATCGTTATTTCCACTATCTATACATTATATATAAAGGACAAACTTGGATGAACAGACGGGCGGGGAAGGATATCTGGACCGGCTTGTATGAATTTCCTTTGATCGAGACGGATCATGCGATGGATTTTTCCGGTTTGTGTGAGACGCAAGCCTTCCGTAACCTATTGGGAGATGCTGGAAAATTGAGTATCACCCAAGGGTTATCGAATGTAAAGCATACGCTCTCCCATCAAATTTTATACGCTTCTTTCTATCAAATAGAGATAGAGCTGGTTCCGGAATCCTTGGGGAATTATCTCTCTTTGCCTTGCCGGGATATTGAGAAGTATGCCGTTCCCCGGCTGATACATATTTATTTAGAGAAATTAAACGGAAACTTGTGAGAATGATTGAATTTGTGTTTCTTTGTATGGTTATTAAGAATTTGAATTATGTCATTGAATAAGGTTATATTGATCGGCAACGTAGGCAAAGATCCTGACGTTCGCTATTTTGACAGTGGTGCCGCTGTCGCTAATTTCCCGCTGGCAACCTCGGAACGTGGGTATACGTTGGCAAATGGAACGGTGGTTCCGGAACGTACGGAGTGGCATAATATCGTAGTTCGTCGGGATTTGGTTCCTTTCGTGGAAAAATGGGTACGTAAAGGTTCCGGTGTATATGTGGAAGGCAAGATTCGTACTCGTAATTATGATGACCAAAGCGGCGTGAAACGATATGTTACGGAGATCCATGCGGATCGTATCGAGTTTTACAGTACGGGTTCCCGTCCGGCCGATGGTGGAAATACGACTGCACAAGGCGGTAGTATGCAGCCCAATGTGGGGCAAGGACAATCGGCTCAACCGACTACGGCGCCAAATACCGCTTATCAACAGCCAGCCGCCTCGCAGCCTAGCGCATTCTCAGAATCCAGTGACGCGGATGATCTCCCGTTCTGATATTGTTTAACTAATACTGTTTCCCTTGGACTCGGACTATTATTTATCGGGCTTATTTGAAAACGTAACGGTGCAGGCGCTGACAGCGGGTCCTGTGATCGCATTAAGTCTCGCTTTTTTACTGCTGTTTGTTTCCGGCTTCGTGTCGGCCTCTGAAGTGGCATTCTTTTCTCTAACCCCGGGCGACCTAAATGAGATCGGGGAAGAGAATCGCCCGGCAGATCCTGTTATCAAACGTCTCCTTGAACGTTCGGAGTATCTATTGGCATCTATATTGATCGCTAATAATTTCGTAAATGTGGCGGTCGTTATGTTGTGTACCTATGCGATTAACGCTTGGATTAATTTCTCGGCCGCTCCTCTTCTAGGCTTTGTGCTTGAGACGATTCTACTGACTTTCTTGCTTTTACTTTTTGGGGAGATCATGCCTAAGATTTACGCACAGAAGAATTCTTTGCGTTTTGTTCGTTTTTCAGCCTCTGTATTAAGTGGTTTGGAACGCTTCTGCCGCCCATTCTCGAAAATCTTGGTTAATTCCACATCGGTCATCAATAAAGCGTTAGCGAAAAAGAAATATGATATCTCTGTAGATGAGCTTTCTAAAGCGTTAGAGCTAACCTCTACCGAGATCCCGGAGGAGAAGGAGATGCTGGCGGAGATTATCAAGTTTTATAATAAGACCGCTGATGAGATCATGACTCCTCGTCTGGATATGGAAGATATCGAGATCAAGATCAGTTTCCGTGAGGTGGTTGATTTTATTATCAAATCCGGCTATTCGCGTATTCCGGTATATTCCGAGACTGAGGATAATATAAAAGGTATCTTATATATCAAGGACTTATTGCCCTATATTGACAAGCCCGATACATTCCGTTGGCAGAGTTTGATCAGACCGGCCTATTTCGTGCCGGAAACCAAGAAGATCGATGATTTGCTGGAAGAGTTCCGTACCAATAAAATTCATATGGCGATCGTGGTCGATGAGTTTGGCGGTACCTCCGGTATCGTGACGATGGAAGATATCCTAGAGGAAATTGTCGGAGAGATCTCCGATGAGTATGATGAGGATGAGCAACAATTCATCCGTTTAGCAGACGGTAGCTTGATCTTTGAGGCAAAGATATTATTGACGGATTTCTTCCGGGTTATCGATGCCGATCCCTCAGATTTTGGTAAATTGACGGAAGAAGTGGAAACTTTGGCCGGTCTTTTGTTGGAGATAAAAGGGGATTTTCCACGCCGTAGGGAGATTATAGATTTTAAGGAATATCGTTTCCAAGTGCTGGAAGTGGATAACAGGAGGATATTAAAGGTTAAATTTAACCGTATCCCTGAAGGTACAGGGAATGATGAGAATGGGAAAGATACGAAGTAAATGTTTATGAAATGGATAGCTGCTGTCATAGGAGGTTCTCTGTTTTTAGGGATATGCTGTATTTCGTGTGTGGAATATACGCCGAAGCCACGGGGCTATGTTCGTATCGAACCTTCGAAGGCACAATATAAACCGCTTGATCTCAGTTACCTGCCTTTTAATTTTGATGTCTCTCAGACTGCGGTCATAGAGGTGCCGGATCAAAAGAAGGGTGTTACGGGCTTGAATATCTCGTATCCGGAGTTAGAGGCTAAGCTTTATTGCAGCTATTTGCCAATTACTCCCGCGTCCTTGGTGACGGTGGAGACGGAAAGCCGCTCTTTCGTCGCCCGCCAAATAAAGTCGGAGAATCGGATATCGGAGAAAGCGTATTCCAACCCTGCCGCAAACGTTTATGGCTCGCTGTTTCTTTTGGATGGAGAATCGGCTTCTCCCATACAATTCCTGTTGACAGATAGTGTATCGAATTTCTTCCGGGGAGCCTTGTATTTTGACTGTAAACCCAATGCGGATTCATTAGCTCCCGCTATCCAATATATCCGGGAAGATATCATAGAACTTATACAAACTTTTAGTTGGAAAGAATAATATGGCCTTGCTATATAAACAACTCTCGCCGCTGCATGGAGTCTGGAAAATGGAAGAAAGCTCTGATGAGCTTTTGGGGATGCTTGAGCATAAAGCGGACTATTCTTCTTTTTTGGAGCGGGTATCGGCAGAGAAGCGGAGGCAGGAACGTTTCGCCAGCCGGGTGCTTTTAAAAGAGCTTTTAGGAGAGGAGGCAAGGGTTGACTATCATTCTACGGGTGCCCCGTTCCTTGCGTGCGTACCTTTATATATTAGTATATCTCATACGAAAGATTATGTGGCGGTAATCTTGGATAAGCGTCCGACAGGGATCGATATCGAGTATCGTTCGGACCGGATCTTGAAAATACGAAGTCGCTTTATGAATCCGGAGGAAGAGGCGGGTATCGATCTGGAGCATGAGGTCGAGCATCTATTAATCCATTGGTGCGCCAAAGAAACCTTGTTCAAGATAATCGGGCAGGAAGGAGTGGACTTTCAAAAGCATCTTCACGTGAATCCTTTTCCTTATTTATCGAGTGGGACGTTTAAGGGACGAGAAACCCGGACCGAGGCATGCCGGGAATATGAGTTGGCATATCAAGTTACACCGGACTATGTATTGACTTGGTTGAAGTAAGTTAACTTCATACGCTTGTGAAGTTAACTTCATTGACTAACGAAGCTAACTTCATTGGCTCACGAAGCTAGCTTCATCAAATCATGCGGTTGGAAAGATATCGTTCGATCTATTTCTGCCAGATCTCCCAAGCAGCGAAAGCCTGTAATAGAAGCATTTCCAGACCATTTTTCACGACGGCGCCTTTTTCTTTTCCTTTCTTCATGAAAAGGGTCTCATCCGGATTGTAAAGTAAATCATACAATAGATGATTCGGCGTAAGTAAATCGTACGGGATATCCGGACATGAGTCTATATTAGGGAACATGCCTAAGGGAGTCGTGTTTACGATCACCGTATATTGCTCCATGGTTTTCGGAGTAATCTCATCGTACGTGATACAAAATTCTTTCGGTTTGCGAGAAACCAGCGTGGCACCAACGCCTAGCTGTTTCAGTCCGTGGAAGACTGCCTTCGACGCCCCTCCTGTACCAAGGATCAACGCTTTCCGGTGCGTTTCTTTCAATAAAGGATCAATCGATTGCTTGAATCCGATAATATCCGAGTTATATCCTTTCAGTTTAAGTTTGCCGAAAAGACCTTTTGTGAACTTGATGACATTTACCGCTCCGATCTGACGGGCATCGTCATCCAAATCATCTAAATATGGGATTACTTGTTCCTTATAAGGAATGGTCACGTTTAAACCGTTAAGTTCAGGGTTTTCTTTGATTACGTTCTTAATCTCCTTGATAGAGGGAATCTCGAAATTCAAGTACTCAGCGTCGATCTTCTCCGCCTCAAACTTCTGGTTGAAATACGTTTTAGAAAACGAATGTCCGAGGGGATATCCCAGTAAGCCATATTTCTGCATAACCTTTTTATTGTTTATTCTTTAGATCCTGTATATAATGAACAGATCCCGAAGGTAAAGGTCCGTACACGGGCCTGCTTGAAGCCTTGGCGGGTGAGTAAATCCGTCATGACCTTTCCCTGAGGAACTACCTTGATGGAAGCCGGCAAATAATTATACGCGACTTTTTCTTTAGAGAGTAGACGTCCGATAAAGGGGATGACGGTCTTCGAGTAGATCTGGTAGAGTTGTCTCATGGGAAAATGTTCCGGTGTGGAAAGTTCCAAGATCATGATATGCCCACCGGGTTTCAGCACCCGGTACATCTCTGAGATACCTTGCTCTATGTTCTCAAAATTACGAACCCCGAAAGCGGCGGTTACGGCATCGAACGAGTTTTCCTCGTAGGTCAAGGCCGTACAGTCCTGTTGCTCGAAGGATATATACTCCGAATAACCGGCGGCAGCTACTTTTTTCCGTCCCACTTCCATCATGCCTAACGAGATGTCGGCACCGACGATATGGTCGGGTCGCAGCTTTTTGTACATGGAGATAGCCAAGTCTCCGGTACCGGTAGCGATATCCAGTATCGTTTTAGGAGAGAAAGGACGCAGGAAAGCGATCCCTTTCCTGCGCCATATCTTGTCGATACCAAATGAGAGAGTATGGTTGAGTTGATCATACGTTTCGGCTATCGAGTCGAACATACGTTTGACTTGCGTGCCCTTTTGTTCCTCTTTGTTATAAGGAAGTATTGTCTCTGAACCATACTGTATCATGTGCGGTATCTTATTTATTCTGTAAATATTCAGTAACGTTTTTCTCGATGCGGTTCAGCAAGTTATCAGTCTCGCCTTTTACGAAAGTCTCCCCTGTGATATGCTCGAACAATTCGATATATCGGTTGCTGATTCCTTCTACGATCTCCGGTGTCATTTCAGGAACTTTCTGTCCGGATTTACCTTGGAAGCCATTTTCCATCAACCATTCGCGGACGAACTCCTTGGAAAGTTGCTTCTGCGGTTCCCCTTTGGCGAAACGATCCTCGTATCCTTCTGAGTAGAAATAACGGGAGGAATCCGGAGTATGGATCTCGTCGATCAAATAGATCTTGCCGTCACGATGACCGAACTCATATTTCGTGTCAACCAAGATCAAGCCACGTTCCTTAGCGATCTCGGTACCGCGTTTAAACAAGGCCATCGTATATTTCTCAAGAACCTCGTAGTCCTCTTTAGAGACCAAACCTTTAGCGAGAATCTCCTCTTTAGAGATATCTTGATCATGCTCTCCGATCTCAGCCTTTGTGGTCGGGGTGATGATGGGTTCGGGGAAACGTTGGTTTTCACGCATACCCTCCGGTAGTTTCACGCCGCAGATCTCACGTACGCCGCTCTTATAAGCACGCCATGCGCTTCCGCACAGATAACCGCGTACGATCATCTCAACCGGGAAACCTTGGCATTGAACGCCAACCGTTACCATCGGGTCCGGAGTAGCCATTTTCCAGTTCGGACAAATATCAGTCGTAGCGTCAAGGAACTTGGCGGCGATCTGGTTTAACATTTGTCCCTTGTAAGGAATACCTTCCGGCAAGATAACATCGAAAGCGGAAATACGGTCTGTAGCGACCATTACCAATACCTCGTCATTGATGTTGTACACGTCGCGTACTTTCCCATGGTATACGCTCTTTTGTCGCGGGAAATTGAAGTCTGTTTTAACTAATGCCTTCTTCATGACTCTTACTTTTAGTTGTTGTCTATATTCGTTTTCTTCTCTTTTGCCTCTTTGATCTCTTTCTTCCGTTTATCATCGAACTTATCATAAGCCTCTACGATTCGTTGGACAAGTTTATGCCGGACAATATCTTTCTTGGTGAACTCGATCTTACCGATCCCGTTTACGCCCTTCAATATTTGCATGGCCTGTATCAATCCGGACGTGGTAGAAGGCGGAAGGTCTATCTGCGTGACATCTCCGGTGACGATCATCTTGGCGTTCATACCCAAGCGGGTCAAGAACATCTTGATTTGATGCGTCGTCGTGTTTTGCGCCTCGTCCAATATAATGACGGCGTCGTTCAAGGTACGACCGCGCATAAACGCTAGCGGGGCGATCTGTATCACGTTATTCTCCATATATTCCTTCAGCTTGGCTGCCGGTATCATATCCTGCAAGGCATCGTAAAGCGGTTGCAGATAGGGATCTAGCTTATCTTTCATCTCACCCGGCAAGAAACCCAGTTTTTCTCCGGCTTCCACGGCGGGACGGCTTAAGATGATCTTCCGTACTTCCTTATTCTTTAATGCTTTTACGGCTAGGGCGATAGCGACGAATGTTTTGCCTGAACCGGCGGGTCCTGTGGCGAAAACCAGATCGTTGTTCTCGAAAGCCTTTACCAATAACTGTTGATTCTCGGTACGTGCGGTAATCGGCTTGCCGTTCATGCCGTGGATGATCAGGTTCTCCTGCTTCACGACCGTGGGGCCTTTCCCTTTTATAATATCCAGAATCACGTCTTCGGAGAGCGAGTTAAACTCCTCACAGTATTTTTCCACCTCACGGATTTTCTTGAGAAAAAGCTCGGACTCATCCTCATCTCCAATCACTTTCATCACATTTCCACGGGCAACGATACGCAATTTCGGAAACAATGTCTTGATCAATTGCATATTAGAGTTATTCACACCGTAGAAAATTACCGGGTCTACGCTTTCAAGAATATAAATTCTTTCAATCATCCGCTATTCCTTTTATTAAATTACGCTTCAAAAAGATGTGCTATTTTTTATTATTCGAATCAAGTTACAAAATTAGTAATATTCTTTATCCATTGATGCAAAGGGAGAAGTTTTATTTCACGGGAACACATCTTTCAGCCGTCCGTCTACCATTTAGAGAAAAACTAATTGGAGTTAAGGGGGAATTTCGGATTTTTCCGTATGTTTGTCAGGCAAAACGAAGGTAATGAAGATGAAGACTGTGTTTAATGTGATGTTGTTGCTGGTCGTGATCGTGTCGGCGACGGCTTTTTCTTCTTGTAAGGAGAAAAGAGGTGAATTGAAGAAGATTTGGTACAATGGAAGCTATAATCGTGATTTTAATGATTTGAATGACGTTCATTTGTCCGTTGCGAAGAAGATCGGCATAGAGCCTGTCTCTTCGAGGGAAGGAGCGGAGCACGCCTCCCGGGATATGGTGGAGATCAAGACGAATGACTATTACGAGGTAGAGGAGTTGACGCACTCTATTCCGTATTTGGTGCCGGAAGCCGCTAATCTGCTGGAGGATATCGGGAAAAACTTCCAAGACTCATTGAAAAACTTGAATGCTTCCATCTATAAAATAAAGGTAACCAGTGTAACCCGTACGGTTGCCGATGTCAAGAAATTGAGAAAAAGGAATACGAACTCTTCTCTCAACTCTGCCCACCAATACGGAACTACGTTCGATGTATCATGGGTACGCTATACTAAGATAGATGAGAAAGATACCTTAAATATTGATAAGGACCGCTTGAAAATGGTGCTTGCCTCCGTGCTTCGTGATTTGCGCAGGGCGGATCGTTGCTATATCAAGCACGAACGCAAGCAAGGGTGTTTCCACATTACGGCTCGTGAGTTGTAATTTGTTCCAGCGCTTTCGTATAAACCGATTTGTCGTATCCGGAGAAACAGCACATCGTGACTTGCTGGATTTCCGGATTCTCTTTTAGGAAGGTATCGATCGTGCGGATCGCTATCCGTGCCGCCTCCTCGATAGGATAGCCATATACGCCGGTGCTTATTGATGGGAAAGCGATTGTTCTCAGTCTGTTCTCTTTCGCCAATCGCAAGGAGTTTCGATAACAATTTTCCAGTAGCTCCGGCTCTCCGTGTTGTCCGTTTCGGTAGATGGGACCGACGGTGTGTATGACATGACGGGCTTTCAATCGATAACCTTTCGTTATCTTCGCCTCTCCGGTCGGGCATCCTTGTAAAGTCCGGCATTCGTCAAGGAGTTCCGGACCGGCGGCCCAATGGATGGCACCGTCTACGCCGCCACCTCCCAATAAGCTATTGTTCGCGGCATTTACGATGGCGTCTACATCCAATGTCGTAATATCTGCTTGTATAGCAATTATTCGTTCGTTCATATCTTTAGTTATTTGTATGTTGGTCCTGTTCATATATATTCTAAATGTGCGCAATATAGCGAAAAAGTTGCTTTGTTTCAAACTTAAAATGGTTGTTTTGAAAGCATGTACGTGTTTTCTAGGAGGGTTAGTGGGGGATTTTGGCTGTATTTTGCAGAGTCAAATTTTTATTGGAATATTTTATAATATTATTTGGTTTATAAAATAAACTTGTCTATATTTGCGATGTGCAAAGAGTGATGCGCAGCTCTTTTGCATTTTTTTATCCATGGATGGTTTATAAAATAAACTTGTTTGCAGTAACAGTGATAATAATTAAGAGGAGGATACTAAAATGAGACGAGTTTTATTCATATTATCTTTATTCATGTTGGTATGTGGTTGCATAGAGGCACGTACTATTATTGTAGAGATTGGAAATATACGTGGTAACCATGGGAATATCCTAGTTATGGCTCAGTCAGGAAAAGATACCAAGCCTGTTTATGGCATGGCGAAGTCTGAGAAAGGAAAGGTTACGATCCGGCTGGAAAACGTGGATTGGGAAAAGTTTGATCTGTCCGTATTCCATGACGAGAACGAGAATTGGCAAATGGATATGCTGGAAGGAAAAGGGCCTGCGGAAGGATATGTGTTGAAAAGTTGCGAGGTGAAGGATGAGGAAGCGACTTTCAAATTAAAACTGTATTATCCGGTAAATCAATAGAGCCATGGTACGGTTTTTACTACTATGGCTCTGGATTTTGGCGATAGGCGGGAGTAGTGCCCAAAAGATCTCGGGACAAACGGTTTATAAAGCCCATGTTTCCGATGCGGAGGGAAATGCCGTGGAATATGCGACCGCTGTGCTTTTATCGGGAGAAAAACAGGTAGGGGGTGCCGTGGCCAATAGTGATGGCGATTTTAGCATGGAGGCGGAGGCTGGGAAGTATAGGCTTGTTGTTCAATGCCTCGGATACGAGCCTTTACGGAAAGAGCTGATCTTGCCGATAAAACGGCGGGATTCCTTGATTCTAGATCTATTGAACCATGTTCTGAGGGAAGTCGTTGTTCAAGCGAAGAATATCGAGCGGAAGGCGGACCGCTTTATCATGTCGGTCATGCCATCTGCCGGAAAGGATGGTACGGAATTATTATCACAGGCACCGGGTGTCTGGCTCTCGGATGAAACTATCTCGATAAACGGGGCGCAAGGAACGAAGGTGTTTGTGGATGATCGTGAGATTCGTTTAACGGGAGAGGAGCTACTGGCTTATTTGCGGTCTTTGAAATCGGAGGATATAAAAAGGATTGAGGTAATACCGATCGCGGGAGTTGAGTATGAGGCCTCAACTAAGGGTGGAGTGATCAAGATCTCATTGCGGCGACGTCCGGATAACGGTATGCAAGGATATGTATCTTTAGGTACGTCATTGTCTCCATTTTTACAAGGGTATATTCCATCGGCGTCCGTAAATGCACGTGTCGGGAAATGGAGCTTGAATGGAGCGGTATCGGGTACTTTTACTCCCCGGGATAAAGGAGAGATCAACTCCAACAGGGAATACGGAACGGTGGGGAATAAGTTTGTGTCTCAATCTTTGTATGATACGGATTCCAAATATGGGAATGGACGTGTCGGGGCTATTTTCGAGATCGATTCGCTGAATAGTGTCGGAGCTGAGATCGAATATATCAATCAAGCTTCGGATGGAACATCTTGGAGTCAAACGGATTTAGTAAAGAACTCTTATCCTATGAAGAGTACGGGGAATTATCGACAGAAGGATGATTATAACACGTTTTCCGCTACGGTCAATTACTTACGCGAAATGGATGATCGAGGCTCGGTATTTAAGGTCATAGCCGATTACGTAAGTAAGCGATCGACCGGGGATAATTTCCATACGATCTGTTATGAACAGTCTAGTTGGAGCTATGACACGGTTTACCGGAGTCATGCGGCGGCGGATTATGATATGGCGACAACCGATATTTCTTTTCAAAAGAACTTGCGTAAAAAGATGTCTTTGAAAATCGGGGCTAAATATACCTATATGTTGATGGATGATCATTCCTTGTACGAGGGGTTAACCTCTAGTGGTAGCTGGATTCCAAATGAGGAATATGGATATACCTTGAGATATAATGAAAATATAGTAGGAGCTTACGCCTCTTTCTCTGCGGAGATCAAGAACTGGTCGTTTGCTGCGGGGGTACGTGCGGAATATTCCAAGACGTCGGATAGAAGTGAGGATTTTAGCCGGGATTATCTGGATCTTTTTCCGAACTTGAGCGTGACATATGCGTTCGATCCCATCAAGAGGTGGATGCTGGTCGGGCAATATGCTCGTAATATCGAACGTCCTCCGTTCTATACCTTGAATCCGAATCGTATACAGAGTTCGGACTATAGCTACCAGATCGGGAATCCCTATCTGCGTCCTACTTATATCAATCGTTTCAGTGTAACGTTGGTTTATAATTATCGTTATACGGTGACTGTAGGAGGAAACTTGCACCACGACTTGATCCGGGAGTTCTGTAAACAAGATGTGGCGAATCCCGATGTATCCTATATCACGTATGAAAATCACGATCGGGAAAACCATTGGTTTGTAGCGGTCAGCTTGCCGTATCAACCCTTTACTTGGTGTAACTTGACAGGGAATTTCATAGGCGTACGGCAGGATATCCGGATGACGGAATTGTCTTCTTTCTTGTCTCATTATTTAGGGTTTGCCAATGCGATCGCTACCTTTGCATTGCCGGCAGGTTTTACGGTGGAGGCCCGGTATAGTGGAACGAGCCGGCTATATTCCGGTAATAGCGAGGTCGCCCCCCGGCATACGGTTGGAGTAATGGCGAGAAAGAAACTATTGAATGATAAGCTATTGTTGGCAGTTTCAGTCGATAATATCTTTAACCAAGCCAATGAGTACGCCAGTACGTTGGATGTTTATCGAACATCATCCCGTTATGAAAACGGACTTACTGGAAGGGTCTTTAAGGTTGCGTTGACATGGAATTTCAATAGCGGAAAGAAAGTAAGGAAGAGTAAGATTGAGATAGGTTCCGGTTCCGAACGGAGTCGCCTGAATGAAAAATAACATAAAATAAATACAATTATGGAAGATAGAAAATTATCAGAAAAAGAAAGTCTGGATATTATCACTCAGATGATTAACTCCAGTAAGCGAAACATGAAAGTAGGGAGTGGCAATGTGTTACTTTATTGGGGATATTTTACCGTCCTCTTATCGGTCGTGATATCCTCCTTGATATTGTGTACTCAAAATTATATTTGGTCTTGGGGATGGATGCTCATGTTTGCTGTCGGACCAGTTATTTCATATAAGCAAAGAGGTTGTGAGCCGGCCGTGGTGACTTATACGGACAAGACGATCTCCAAGGTATGGCAAGTGTTTGGCTGTATGTTTGGACTGACGTTCGTCTTGATCGCGGTATTTTGTGCGCTTTATGGGCAATCCGTCAATTTTATATTGATGCTTCCTTTATCGTTATTATATTGTGGATTAGGGGTATCTATAAATGGTATTATCTTGCGGGAGAAATGGATGATTTACTCTCCGGTGGTTGCTTTCGTTTTAGTTATCCACATGCTGATGAGTTTGATAAATCATGATCCTGTCACGGTTTTATGGTATTTGTATTTTGGCCTTTCATTTGTGGTAATGATGATTATTCCCGGGCATATTCTTAATAATAAAGCTAAAAAACAATGTTTAAAGAATTAGATCCTTTATTGCATTCCCAACTCCGGCTAGCGGTGATGTCCATTTTACTATCGGTGGAGGAGGCGGAGTTTGTCTATATCAAGGAGAAGACGAGCGCTACCGCAGGAAATCTCAGCGTCCAATTGGACAAACTTAATGAAGCTGGTTATATCGAGATCGAGAAGGGGTTTGCCGGGAAGAAGCCCCGAACGGTTTGCCGGATCACAGATAAAGGACGCTTGGCGATGGAGGAGTATGTGAATACATTAAGACAATATATTAATATTTAGCTTGTGCCATTCTTAGGGCACGCTTGTGCCACCGTGATGGCACAGCTATGCCATAAGGATGGCACAAGTGTGCCACTAAGATGGCACGGCTGTGCCACGCCTATGGAAAGTAGTGGCACAGTAATGGTTTGCCAATCAATTGTATGCTTAGGGGCGAATTGTTTATCCTTCCACTATCTTATATCCCGAAACGGTGAGTAATTGCCGGATCTCATTAATCTGCTGTTGATTCCTTGTTTCCATCTCCAACCGCAGATAACAGCCATTGATATCAGCCGTATGGCTGACACGCTCGTGATATACGGATACTACGTTAGCGCCGGTAGAGGCAATGATTTCAGATACGTGCTGTAGTTGTCCGGGTTTGTCTACCAATTCGATCGTCATGGAACAAGAGCGGCCGGATTTCTGCAAACCACGTCCGATTACCCGGGAAAGGATATTCACGTCGATATTTCCGCCGGAAATCAAACAGATTACTTTTTTCCCTTTGATGGGTACTTTATTAAACATGGCGGCGGCCACGGCTACGGCACCCGCCCCTTCGGCGATTAATTTATGTTGCTCGATCAATGCGAGGATAGCGGTGGAAATCTCATCGTCTGTCACGGATACGATCTCGTCCACATATTGCTGGCAAAGATCGAAAGTATGTATTCCCGGTTCTTTTACGGCGATACCGTCGGCTATGGTACGGACACCTTCGAGGCGTTCGATTTTCCCATGCTCGATAGAGTTTAACATGCTGGGCGCTCCTTTGGCTTGCACTCCGTAAACTCTGATATCCGGGTTCAAGTTCTTGATGGCATAGGCGACTCCGGAGATCAGCCCACCCCCTCCGATCGGAATGATTACAGCCTCTACTTCCGGGAGTTGTTCTAATAACTCCAAACCGATGGTCCCTTGTCCGGCGATCACATCCTCATCATCAAACGGATGGATAAATGTATACCCTTTCTCATCCTTCAATTGTAAAGCCTTGTTATAGGCATCGTCATAAACACCTTCGACAAGGCATACATCTGCCCCATAAGATTTAGTAGCCTCGACTTTAGAGATAGGAGCGTTATCGGGCAAGCAGATTAAGGACTTGATACCATGAGCGGTAGCCGCTAATGCCACACCTTGGGCATGGTTCCCCGCCGAGCAAGCCACTACGCCATGCGATTTCTCTTCTTCCGTAAGCTGAGCGATCTTGAAACAAGCGCCGCGCACTTTAAACGATCCGGTTACTTGTAAGTTCTCTGGTTTTAGAAAAATATGGGATTCCGGATTGATATTGGGAGCGCTGATTAAATCAGTGCGTCTGATGACTGTCTTCAAGGCATATGATGCCTGATAAATTTTATCAAGTGTGAGCATTCTGTCTGTTGTTAAAACGATGCCGCGAAAGTATAAAAAATACCGCAACCTATTCATACTTATCTTTGTTATATTATAAATCAAAATATAGAGAAGTATGGTAGTGATCGATT
This sequence comes from Parabacteroides sp. Y3-G-102, assembly GCF_023656845.1. Classification (NCBI taxonomy): domain Bacteria; kingdom Pseudomonadati; phylum Bacteroidota; class Bacteroidia; order Bacteroidales; family Tannerellaceae; genus Parabacteroides; species Parabacteroides sp. Y3-G-102. The sequence goes on from NZ_JAMOKU010000007.1 coordinate 56,983, forward strand.
TAACGAAAGATGGTTTTATCGCCAATGTCGGTGATTTTGAGGCGAATCCCAAAGATTGGAAATATATAGGAAGTCGTCCTTGCCTCATAGATTTTCACGCTCCTTGGTGCGGTTATTGCAAACGCTTAAGCCCTATATTGGATGAGTTTGCCAAAGAATTTGATGGGAAGATTTATATTTATAAGGTGGATGTAGATCAAGAGGAGGCACTCGAGACAGCCTTTAATATCCGAACGATTCCCACTTTGATGTTTTGCCCGCTAGACGGCCCCCGTGAGATGATGATCGGCACGATGGGAAAACTGGAGTTAAAGCAGTTGATTCAGGAAAAATTGTTGAAGTAATATAATATGATATATGGTGTGGGGTGTAGAGACGTAGCGTGTATGCTGCGTCTCTATTTTTGCTTTCTTATTATATGAATTGAATGAATAGTAACCCCAATCCTACAGAAACCCCGGTCGCTATCAATCCCGGCATCATGAAAGAATGGTTCAAGATGTATTTACCGATGCGGGTCGTGCCTGTACGATCGAAGTTGATGGCGGCTACGACTGTCGGGTAGTTTGGGATGAAGAAATAACCGTTTACGGCGGGGAATAAAGCGATCAACATATAGGGTGAGATTCCCAATGCGATCCCTAGCGGCAATAACGCACGAATGGTAGCCGCTTGGCTAAATAATAAAATGGACATTACGAAAAGGGCCAATCCGAATAACCAAGGCATCTGTGTAACTATATGCTCGATAGATCCCTTTAATTCAGTCATATTGCCGGCGATAAATGTATCTCCCATCCAAGCGATACCGAAGATCGCTACCACCGCTTGCATGCCTGCGGAAAAAACGGAACCCTGTGCGGCCTTGATACCATCTGTTTTTGTAAATAATAAGATGAAAGCGGAGGCTGTCAACATTAATACCTCAATAATATGTGACATCTGCATCGAGACCTTTTCCGTGCCGACGGTAAAGACCGGACGTAGGGACTCCATAGAACCAAAAATAACGATCGCTATCGTAGCGAGAACAAATATAGAGACCGATAAGGCCGCTTTCATTTGGTTTTCAACGCCTTTCGCCTCGTAATGCTTCGTGCTGAACTCATGGTTCGCTACCCGCTTTAAGTATTCCGGATCTTGATCCAATTCTTTACCAACCCTTAAAGAATAGATCGCTCCCGCCAATACCCCCAATAAGGTACAAGGAACAGATATCATAAGGATATTCATCAAGGAAATATGATATCCGGATAACATACTAAGCATGGCTACCGTAGCCGCCGATATCGGACTGGCCGTAATAGCCTGCTGGGAAGCGATCACGGCGATCGCCATCGGACGTTCGGGACGGATCTTCGTTTCCGTAGCGACCTCGGCGATTACCGGAAGGACCGAATAAGCCACATGCCCCGTTCCGGCTATGAAGGTAAACAAATAGGTGACGAACGGGCTTAATATCGTGATTCGTTGAGGATTCTTGCGAAGCAATTTCTCCGCCCACTTAACCATCAGATCAAGTCCGCCAGCGGCTTGCATACAACTAGCTGCCGCTATTACGGCAACGATCATAAGCATGACATCGATAGGAGGGGAAGTGGGCTGGAGCCCGAATCCAAAGGTGAGTATACCGAGTCCGAGACCTCCTAACACGCCTAATCCGATACCACCGATACGGGCACCTATAATAATGGCTATTAAAACGAAAGCTAATTGTAACAACATGCTGTGCAATTCTTTTGATTTAGTTTGTATTGGAGACAAAAATACTTATTTTTGTTCCGCTATGAATAACAAAAACACAAAAAACGAATGAAAAGAACAAGTTTCGCTATTTTGATCGGTTTGTTTTGCCTTTTCCCTGCGCTTTTCTCGCAAGTACGCAGTGAGTTCCTGTTGGAAAAGAATTGGAAGTTCACCCGGGAAGACCGCCCGGAGTTTATCAATCCTACTTTCAATGATAGTAAGTGGCAATCCGTGACCGTTCCGCATGATTGGGCGATTTACGGCCCTTTCAGCTCTCAGAATGATAAGCAAGAGGTCGCTATCGCCCAAGACGGACAAACGGAGGCCATGGAACATGCCGGCCGAACCGGAGGTTTGCCTTTCGTGGGAGTTGGCTGGTACCGGACCGAGTTTGAGGTTCCTCAATTTACGGATGGGAAGCGTGCCACGATCCTGTTCGACGGTGCGATGAGCCATGCCAAGGTCTACGTGAACGGGCAAGAGGTTGGATATTGGCCGTATGGCTATAATTCTTTCTATTTCGATATCACGAAACAGCTCATCCCGGGGAAAAAGAACACCTTGGCGGTTCGCCTTGAGAACTTGCCGGAATCCTCCCGTTGGTATCCGGGAGCGGGATTATATAGGAATGTACATGTAATCGTGACGGAAAACGCCTATATCCCGGTCTGGGGAACTTATATTACGACCCCGACCGCCACGAAGGAATTTGCGAAAGTCAATGTACAGACGAAAATCGTACTGCCGGAAGGGGCCGATGCCAGCAAGTATAGCGTGAAAACCAGTGTATGGAATCCGAACGGGCAAAAGTTGACGGAGCAGACTACGCCTCTCTCACAGATTAAGTACAATGATAATAGCCTCTCCCAAGAGTTTATCATCCAGACCCCGACTTTATGGTCGCCGGATATGCCTGCCTTGTATTCTGCGGAGACTCGTCTCTATGAGGGCGATCAACTGAAAGATCTCTATACGACCCCGTTCGGTATCCGTTCGATCGAGATCATTCCGAATAAAGGCTTTTTCTTGAATGGTGAGAAGACGGTATTCAAAGGCGTTTGTAATCACCATGACTTAGGCCCGTTAGGGGCTGCCGTCAATGATGCCGCTATCCGTCGTCAGATCCGGATCTTGAAGGACATGGGATGCAACGCTATCCGTACTTCCCATAATATGCCGGCTCCCGAGTTGGTAAAGGCTTGCGATGAGATGGGTATGATGTTGATGGCAGAGAGCTTCGACGAATGGAACAAGGCGAAATGCGCGAACGGCTATAATTTGATTTTCGACGAATGGGTGGAGAAAGACCTCGTGAATTTGGTACATCATTACCGGAATAACCCGAGCGTCGTGATGTGGTGCGTCGGTAACGAGGTGCCTAACCAATGGGATGAGAGCGGTTGTAAGATCTCCAAGTTCTTACAGGATATCTGCCATCGGGAAGACCCGACTCGTCCGGTGACGCAAGGTATGGATGCCCCGGATGCCGTCGTGAATAATAATATGGCGGCGGTAATGGATGTGGCGGGATTTAATTATCGTCCGTTCCGGTATCAGGTGAATTACCAGAAATTACCCCAAGGGATAATCTTGGGAAGCGAGACTGCCTCCACGGTTAGCTCACGAGGGGTGTATAAATTCCCGGTAGAGCGTAAGGCGATGGCTGTCTATGAGGATCACCAAAGTTCCTCGTACGACGTGGAGCATTGCAGCTGGTCTAATCTGCCGGAAGACGATTTTATCCAGCATGAGGACCTTCCGTATTGTATCGGGGAATTCGTATGGACAGGATTTGATTATCTGGGCGAGCCTACTCCTTATTATACGAATTGGCCAAGCCATAGCTCCTTGTTCGGTATTATCGATTTGGCGGGTATCCCCAAGGATCGTTACTATCTATACCGTAGTCATTGGAACAAAAGCGCCAAGACATTGCATATCCTGCCGCATTGGACATGGCCGGGACGTGAGGGCGAGGTGACACCCGTATTCGTTTATACCAATTATCCTTCCGCCGAATTGTTTATCAACGGAAAGAGCCAAGGGAAACGTACGAAAGATCTAAGCATCGGTATCGATAGTAGTTATACCGAAGCGGCTCAAAAGAGTTTCGAGCGCCAGAAACGATATCGTTTGATGTGGATGGATACCAAATACGAGCCGGGAACTTTGAAGGTGGTCGCTTATGACAAGGAGGGTAACGCTGTGGCCGAGGAGGAGGTTCATACCGCAGGGAAGCCGCATCATATTGAGTTATCCGCCGATCGTAACCAATTGACGGCTGACGGAAAAGACCTTTCTTTCATCAATGTTAGAGTCGTAGACAAGAACGGGAACCTTTGTCCGGATGATACCCGACAGATCCAGTTTAAGGTTCGTGGTGCCGGAGCCTACCGTGCGGCGGCAAATGGAAATAGCGCCAGTCTGGAACTCTTCCATCTTCCGGAAATGAAACTGTTTAGCGGGCAACTTACCGCTATCGTGCAGACGGCCGAAGAACCGGGAACGATCTATTTCGAGGCTTCCGCGCCGGGAGTAAAAGGGGCGACCTTGGAATTGATCAGTAAATAAGCTTGATTATCATATAACGCAAACCGTGCGATTCAAGTCCGGAGACGGCTGTGAATCGCGCGGCTTTTTTATACGATATTCCCGAATACATCAAAGGTAATCGTCTCGTCCTGCCCGTTATGTGAAACCTTGAATAGGTAGAAGGTGCCATTGGCATTCAATAACGTATATATTGACTGTACCTTGTCGCTAGCGTAAGCGGAGGATTCGAAGCCTTGCATCACGATCTGCGGAACCTCTTGCTCGGACATGGCCCATGTGGTACTTTGCCACCTGTAATCCTTATTCAATTGCGCCACTTTATAAATCTGGTTATCGATCATATCCAGCTCGTAACCTAGGCTGTTCTGTTGGATATCCAGCAACTCGGCGTTGGCGAAAGTGATCTCCATCAGGTTGCTGACCTCTTTCGGGATAACGATCGGCGCGTCATTATTGATCTCATCATCCACGGCTTTGATCAGGTTTCCATACTGTGAATAATACAGGTCTACTTCGCTATTGGACTGCTCTGCCTCGATCTTGTAAACGATTCCCATATTTAGGCGATTGATGGCGTACGTGTCATCCACGGTCCAATTTGAGTAAAAGCCTTGTTTGAAGGCGGTGGATACCGCTGCCGGTAATTGGGCGAAAGAGATGTCTATCTTTTCCATCATCCATACGCCTTGATCCGTGAACCAAGCGGTTGTCTCGGAACCTTCATTATTGAAATCTACCACATAATAGTTACCTTCGATCTCAAAAACAGGGTTCTTGGCATCGGGATATTTCTCTTGGAAAGCGTTCTCTACCGGGGGGAGAGGGATAATACCTTGATGATCATCATCATTTTTGCTACAGCCAGAGAAAAAGAGAGTCAGACCGGCTATACATGTGAATAGGATAAGTCTTGTGTTCATACATTTTGCGTTTATAAGTTTTGGGCATAGAACAACAGGTCTATCGGAAAAGTTTTGAGCGAAATCGATTTAAGTATATTGAATCAAGAACAAGGATCTTGTTTCGACGAGATCCTTGTTCTTGTATAATTGCTACGGATTTACGTTCAAATAATAGGTTGCTGTGCCTATTAAAGAACTTCCATTATACATTGCGCAGGTGATGCGAAGAGATCCACCGTAATGTTGGGAGTTTAGATAGACACTAACATCTAATCGATTACCGGAAGGATAAGTGTACCATCTATCGCATTCTCCATAGAATTCAGCGTTCCAGCTATACGAGGTCGGAGTTCCTGTCTTTGTGTAAGCATATAAAGTCGTCGTGGCATTACCCCCTGGCGCATTGATAGAGGAACTGCCGCTACTATAATCCTCTTGACTCTTCCCTATATAAACAGTCGGCATATCATTTTTTTTCATATATTTTAAGCTTGATGCATCAAAGGGACAATGAGCTTTGGGATGCCTCATAAGAGCGTATTCCCCCCATTTGGAGATGAATATATTGGGCGTAGATGTCGTTACGGCAGAGTGATTATCACTAAGATAGGATACTTTGGTTGCGGCACCTGTTGTTGATATATAACTACCATCTAACCAATATACGTTTGTGGGATTAATAGTCCATCCCATCCAAACTGCTGATCCGCCTTCTGTCATATACCAAGCATAGGCATGACAATTGTAAGTGGTTGTTGAACTACTTATTAGAGTTGCTTGTGAATAGGTTGTTGTACAATATTGGTCATGGCTCGCTTTTTGTGAGGCTGATAATTCCTCACTTCTGTAGTAAGTGTCATTAACGAGTGTCCCGTTAGGAGTGTAAACAGTAGCGGCTGCTCCTTGAGCTTTTGTCTCAACATTGAGATTCGGCTCCCAAATCATGTTTAAATTCTCCATAGTGATCCATTCATTGGGGAATTTTTCGATTCGTTCTCCGGAAAGCAAGAATAGTAATTGCCCGCAAGAAGCACAAGAATTCACCCCATCCAAAACGAGAATGTGTTCTTTTCCATCTCCTTGAATAGTAAAGACCCAAGGGTATGGATAGTCTGTTCCCTTGACATGGGAGTGAGCGACAGAATCTACTACATTCACCAACCATTTAGGATATGTTATCTTTCCGTCTTTAATGACAATTTCTGAACTGGATGTCAAGATTTCTTTATCACCTCCTTGCATATTATCCATTTCATTGTCACATGCGTTCAGCGTGAATGCCAGCATGATTATTAAATAGTATAATACTTTTTTCATGATCTCAATTTATTAAAGGTTACAATGTATTGTTTTAATAACTCTTCGATTACATTACTGCCCGTTAGCTTTTCATCGATGGTGAATTGTTTAAATTTGGGCGTAATGGTCTTGTTGTCTATCCGTTCTAGACTTCGACCTAGGAGATAGACTACGGTTTTTAGACCATATTGTCCATAAATATCCGGGTTGTTTTGTTTGTAAAGGAGTCTCTTTACGGCTTCGGAGGAGATCTCTTGCTGTAAAAGATTATTTGTATTAGATAATATCGTCTCATTAGACAGAAGAGCCTCGATTACCATTTGCCGACTAATTTCATTACCTATTTCTATGGAAGTCAACACTCCTGCTTTCAGTAATTCTTGTTTTTTCATCTTCTCAAATAGCAAAGAAGCATTGTCTTTCCTTTTGAATAACTCTTGTAACCCGTTAAAACGTGCGGAAACCTTGCTAATGCCTTCCTGTATTCCATTGTAAGCGAATATGTCGCCTAATAATGGGTAAGCAAGGCAAAGTTCTATAAGCTCTTCTGTTGATACCGTTTTTAATATCTCTGCCGGAATTTGGCAGGCTTTCAGCATATCCTCATGTGTGGATAATGCTTGCCAAGCCTCCGTTCCTGGTTTTATGGGGTAATCCCAACTTTTTATTGATTGTGCGTTCATATCTATCGATATAAACACGAGGAGGAAAATGCTCCAGACGAAAGTTACTGTTTTTTTCATCTCTCTTTAGAATTTAGGGTAAATAATATAAGATTGGTATTCCTTGATTATGGATTTTTCCAAAAATAGTCCTTTTTGTAAAGATAATCAAGTATTTATATGTTAATTATGATTGAATATCTGTAGATTCCCATTGCTGATGTCTTTGTTTTCGTACAAAAGCGGACACAGTGTTCGATATCGGACATCTCTTTTGTTTTATTTCTTCAATAAATCAATCACTTACGTTTTTGGCACGGGGTTTGCTCTTTGGAGGGTGGAAAATAAAAACAAACGAAATATGGACAGAGAGATATCAAAAGAGGTTCGGCAGAAGGAGCAGCGTAAACAGTTTATAAAGCTGGGGGCGGGGATCGGTATTGCCGTTGTCTTGATTGGCGGGGTGATCGGTTTTATGCAAACCAGCCTGCAACGGAAGGACTTGGTTTTTTCAACGGTAGATAAAGGAGTGATCGAGGTTTCCGTTAGCGCATCCGGCAAGGTGGTACCTGCTTTCGAGGAAATCATCAACTCACCGATCAACTCCCGTATCGTCGAGATTTATAAAAAGGGAGGCGATTCCGTGGATGTAGGTACTCCGATCTTGAAACTGGACTTGCTAAGCGCCGAGACGGATTATAAGAAACAATTGGACGAGGAGCAAATGAAACGCCTCCAATTGGATCAACTCCGTATCCAAAACCGCAATAAGCTTTCCGAGATGGAGATGCAATTGAAAGTCTCTCGCATGGAACTGAACCGAAAGGAAGTGGAGTTGCGCAACGAGCGTTATCTGGATAGCCTAGGCGCCGGAACGACCGATAAGGTCCGTCAAGTGGAACTGGACTATAACGTTAGCGTCTTGAAACTGAAAGAGGATGAGCAAAAATATGAGAACGAGAAATCCTTGACGGATGCCGATTATAAAGTGAAAGAACTCGACCTGAACATCTTCCGAAAGAGCCTAGCCGAGACGAAGCGTACCTTGGAAGACGCCCAGATACGCTCTCCCCGCAAGGCGATCCTGACCTACGTGAACAACGAGGTAGGTGCCCAAGTCTCTCAAGGCAGTCGTGTCGCTATCGTCTCCGACTTGTCCCATTTCAAGATAGAGGGGGAGATCGCCGATACCTATGGTGACCGGATCGCCGCCGGTAGCAAAGCCGTCGTAAAGATCGGCAACGATAAACTGGATGGGGTGGTTAGCGATGTTACCCCCTTATCGAAGAACGGTGTAATCTCTTTCACGGTACAGTTGGAGGAGGATAATCATCGCCGCTTGCGCTCCGGTTTGAAGACCGATGTATACGTGATGAATGCCATCAAGGACGATGTGCTGCGTATTTCCAACGCCTCGTTCTACGTCGGGAAAGGAGAGTATGAGTTGTTTGTTGTCAACGGAGACCAATTGATCAAGCGGAAGGTACAGCTGGGAGACAGCAACTTTGAGTATGTAGAAGTAGTAGGTGGCTTGGAACCGGGCGACGAGGTAGTCGTTTCCGATATGACAAGCTTCAAGGAAAAGAATAAACTGAAATTGAAATAAAGGATGTTCAAGCAATACTTTAAACAAGCCATCCATGCGCTGAGAGAGAATCGTCTTACAAGCGTGGTTTCTATCTTGGGTACGATGCTGTCGGTGGCCATGATCTTGGTTGTCGTGTTGCAATTCCAAATCAAGCTGGTAGGTTATAGCCCCGTATCGAAGCGAGACCGGATGCTTTATATCTACTCCGTGAACACTAAATCGAAGGATGGGAGCGAGAATAACAATACGGGCCTTTCCGCCGAGACGATACGTGAATGCCTCTATACGCTGAAAAAGCCCGAGGCCGTAACCGTGACGGCACAGAATAGCCACGTTATCTCCATTCCGGGTAAACGATTGTTCGAGGAATATACTGTCTATTATACCGATCCCGCCTTTTGGAAAGTATTTGACTTCAAGTTCCTTTCCGGCAAGCCTTTTACGGAGGCCGATTTCAATTCCGGTCTGCCTCACGTGGTTATTTCCGATAAGTTGGCGGGTATCCTGTTCGGTACCCAAGACGTGGTCGGTCGTGATATCTTGGTAAATAACGTGATGCCTTGCACGATCGCGGGAGTGGTAAAGCGCCCGTCGAAAGCGGCCAGCGAGGCATTCGCCGATGTATGGATGCCTTATACGGCGAATACCCTGTACACCAATAGCGGAGGTTGCGACGGGATGTGTGGCCCTTTCGGGGCGGAGATCTTGGCGCATAAGCTCTCGGACATCGATTCCATATATGCGGAGATCCAGCAAGGGGTAGCCCGCTACAACGCCGGCAAAGCGGATTTCATCTTGACGATTCCCAAGCCTTTCACCCATCTGGAACTGGCCTTAGGTTCCGGTAGTCGGTATGGCTATAACCGGGTAGGTTGGGGCGAATACCTGAAGACAACTGGCTGGGTGCTTCTGTTCCTGCTGCTGGTACCGACCTTGAACCTGACAGGGATCGTACAATCCGCCGTACAGAAAAGGCGGCCGGAGATGGGGCTTCGCAAGGCTTTTGGGGCTACCGGTGAACGTCTGTTTACGCAGGTTGTTTGCGAGAACCTGATCATTACGTTGATAGGAGGTGTTTTGGGGGTAGGTTTGTCGGTCGTATTGCTCTATGTAGGCCGGTCGTTCTTGCTGACAAAAGATACGGTGATAACTTTTGGCATGCTTTTCCAGCCCTTGTTGTTTGTGGCGGCCCTGTTCTTTACGTTGGTATTGAATGTACTAAGCTCGGGATTACCCGCATTCCGGATAGCGAGGGAGCGGATCGTGGAATCGTTGAAGGATGCGAACGTGTGAAAAATAACTACTGAAAAGGAATGATATGATCAAGCATATACTAAGTATAATATGGAACCAGCGCCGAAGTAACGGTTGGATATTCGCGGAGTTGTTGGTGGTGGCCGGTGTGTTCTGGCTGATGGTCGATATGTTTTATGTGGACACGCGAACCTATTACTCTCCCCTCGGATTCGATATCACGAACGTATGGCGTTTCAAGTTAAGCGAGCAGGAACGGAACCCTTCGGATTCGCTTCCCGGGCTATCCGAGCCGGAGAAGCTGACCCGCTTGATGTCGCAAATACGCCAATGGTCCGAGGTGGAGGAAGTTTGCGCTACTTATTACTCCTGTCCCTACTCGATGGGAAATTCTTGGAGGGAGATAGAGCCTCTGGATGGTGACACGAGCTTAACATCCGGGGAGAATTTCCAGATCCGGAATGTCACCCCGGAATATTTCAAGCTTTTCCGGATCAAGACTCCGGAGGGGAAACCTGTAGCGGACGAGATCGCCGGGATACATAACGCCTTGGTCTTGTCCAAGGAGATGGCAGACGTGTTTTATCATGGCCGGCTGGCTCGTGGAAGGAAGGTGAGGCATAGTAAATTGGATAATACCTTTACGGTCGCCTCCGTATCAACCTCTATCCGGACCGACGAGTATAAATCTGCGGAGCCATGTTTTTTCCAGAGCCTTGAGGGGGAATTGTTTAACGAGACTGTCAATCAGTTTGGAGCCCGGAATGCGGAGCTTTGCGTCCGGATGAAAAGAAACTATACACGGGACGACATGAATCGTTTTCTGAATGAGATGGGAGACCGGTTGGCGGCGGACAATCTATTTGTCTATGGCATCAGCAATATCAGGGAGTTCCGGGATATTCATCTGGATGGCAAGGGGCGTGAGATGAGCAATAAGTTCTCCTTGATGGCCTTCATGCTGGTAAACGTCTTTTTCGGCATTATCGGTACGTTCTGGCTCCGTGCGCAGAACCGCCGGGGAGAGATCGGCTTGAGGATGGCGCTGGGTGCTTACGATGGCACGTTACGGCGGTATCTGTATCTGGAAGGTCTTTGCCTATTGGCGTTAACCCTTCCGTTTATCGCCCTCTTCGCTATCAATATGGTGGCGACGGATGCTATAGATACCTATCGCCTGCCGTTTACGACGGGGCGTTTCGCTATCTCTTTCGGTATAACTTATTTAATGATGAGCGGCATGATCTGCCTCGGTATCTGGTTGCCTGTGCGCAAGGTTACCCGAATGGTCCCGGCGGAGGCGTTGCATTACGAATAATATGTAGAATAATAACAAACGATTAGATTTATGTATAAGCAGTACATCAAACAAGCGGTTCAAATGCTGCGTGAAAATACGCTCGTAAGCGTAATCTCTATTTCGGGAACGGCCCTTGCGATCGCCATGGTGTTGGTGATGGTATTGGTGTTCCAGATTAAATCCACGGGATATGCCCCTGAGTCCAATCGGTCTAGATTTATGTATGTCTGGGGTACGGAAGTCGGTACGAAAAATCCCAATGGCCCGGAGTATAACCGTGGAGGCATGTCCAGCGAGGTCGTGAAGGAATGTTTCTATACCTTGCGGAAACCAGAGGCCGTATCCGGCTATTGTAGTGATAGCCATTCCTTGTCATTACCCAATAGACGGCTCTTCAAGGAGTATGAGATTTGTTATACGGACGCGGGCCATTGGAAAATATTCGACCATCCTTTCTTGGAAGGGGGCCCCTTTAGCGAGGCTGATTTTCAATCCGGTATACCGAAGATGGTGCTGTCGGAACAAGTGGCGACCGATTTGTTCGGAACGGGACAGGCCGTCGGGCGGCAGGTCGTGATGGATTTTATCACTTTCACCGTCTGCGGTGTGGTGCGTGACGTACCTTCTTCATTGATGAGCTCCTACGCTCAGGTATGGATACCCTATAGCAGCAATGAGGCCCTGACCCGTGTAAATGGGGAGTATGGGGAGAATATGGCCGGTTATTTCAGCGTGGCCTTATTGGCTCGTTCCTCTTCCGACTTCGATGCCATACGCTCGGAGCTAGACCAACAGGTCCGTCGCTACAATGACAGCAAGACCGATTATAACGTAGGTTTCCCTTCCGGGCTACTTTCCCAGTTGGATACGGCCATGGGAAGCGGCGCTTTTCAAAAGGTGGACTGGCCTACCTTCTTGGCCGGATCGGGCGCTTTCCTATTCTTTTTGCTCTTGGTCCCGGCGCTGAACTTAACGGGCGTGATCCAATCGTCCGTGCAGAAGCGGAAAGAAGAGATCGGTTTACGTAAGGCTTTCGGGGCTACGGGGCAGAATCTTTTGATGCAGATCTTATCGGAGAACTTTGTGCTGACCTTGATCGGTGGCGTGATCGGTATCGGTCTCTCGATGGTGTTGCTGGTGGTAGGGAAGCCTTTCATGTTGAGCGAGAACGTGAGCCTTACGGCGCCTATGCTTATTAAACCGGGCTTATTTATCTCCGCCCTTATCTTTACGTTCTTGCTGAATATATTAAGCGCCGGGATACCGGCATGGCGTACGACACGGCAACCGATCGTAGAAGCGTTAAAGGGGAATGAGTGAATCCAATGAATAATGAACAATGAGTTGTCAATTGTCAACTATCAACTATCAACTATCAACTATCAAATTATGATTAAGCATATATTTAAAATAATATGGGCCCAGCGCAAGAGCAACGGCTGGATACTGGGCGAGTTGGTTATCGTGATGTGCGCCCTTTGGTTTATGATGGATAAGTTATGGGTGGATGTGCGCTGCTATAACGCCCCGATGGGATATGATATCTCGAATACGTGGCGTTTCAAGCTTTCCACGCTCTCGTCGAACGCCCCGGGTTATGTGCCCGACTCACTTTACGACTCGAACGCGACACAGGATTTGTTGAAGCTTATGGAACGTATCCGCCAAGAGCAGGAGGTCGAGGAAGTATGTGTTACGTATTGGTCCATGCCTTATTCAAACGGAAGTTCGTGGGGTACGCTCCTTCCCTTGGGCGCTGATACCTCGAAGGCGGTAGGACAGAACTACCACAAGCTGAAAGTATCTCCTTCTTATTTCGATGTATTCCGTATGAAGGATAAGGAGGGCCGTGCCATCACCCCGCTGGTGGAGAACGCTTACCGCCCGCTCGTCGTGACGGCGGAGGCGGAGGATTTCTTCTTCGGGGGGCAGTCCGCCATAGGCCGGCAGATCTCGGAGAATGACGACCTTTCCGAGCCTTTCACGATCGCCGCTGTCCTTCCTACCTTCCGTAGCAATGACTTCGACCGTCCGGAGAACTGCGCTTTCACGATATTGAAAGGTGAGTCCTTGCGGGAGTTCGTGAAGAATTTCGGCGTAAGGAGCGCTGAACTATCGGTACGTACGAAACGCCCGATGACCGAGGATGAGATGTACGCTTTCTTGGAGAAAACAGCGGATCGGATGACGGTAAATAACACCTTCGTCCACGGTGTCACCCTCCTTGCCGACCAGCGTGATGACCAACTCCGGTTTACCAAGAACGAGAACAGCAAGAAACTCTCCATGATGGCCTTCCTGCTCGTGAACGTATTCTTCGGTATCGTAGGCACGTTCTGGTTGCGTACCGAGCGGCGGCGTAGCGAGATCGGTCTCCGCATGGCGATCGGTTCCAGCCGGGGCAGGCTGGGCGAGTACATGTATCTGGAAGGTCTGGGTCTCTTGGCGATCACTGTTCCGATCCTACTGGTCTTCGTCTTCAATATGGCCTTTTTGGATAAGCTGGATTCCTACCGCGAGCCCCTCTCCATCCTCCGCTTTCTAGTAACCCTCAGCGTCTCCTACCTCCTGATGGCCGGCATGATCTGCATGGGAATCTGGTTCCCTGTCCGCAAGGCGGTAAAGATGGCTCCGGCGGAGGCGTTGCATTACGAATAAATTGTCTATCTTTGCGTCTGTCAATTTATTAATGAGAAAGGAGCAAGCTTATGACAGCTATAGAATTAAAAATGTCGTTACTGCAAGAGGTGATGTCTTTGGAGGATGAACAGTTGATCAAGAAGGCCCTCGACAGTGTCCGCCGTATGAAGATGGCTGCCTTCGGTAAGGCAACCCCGGTAGAGAAGCCGGCAGACGATTACGTGGAGCCTACCAAGGAGGAGATCTTGGCGGGGCTAAGGAATGCCCTGCAAGACGTGAAGGATTTGCGTGAGGGCAAGGATGTGGGGCATAAGTTTAGAGACTTAAGTGAGTTGCTCAATGAGGTATAGGATAAAAACCCATCAAGACTTCGATAAAGAGTTCAAACGTCTCTGTAAGAAGTATAGCTCATTGAAGGCTGATTTATCGGCTTTGGGTAAGTCTTTGAGCGAGAACCCCGATCAAGGGACGAGCTTAGGCAAAGGCGTTCGCAAGGTACGCATGGCCATCGCCTCCAAAGGAAAAGGAAAGAGCCATGGGGCGAGAGTGATTACTTGCACGGAGGCCATTGTCTGCGCAGATAATGAGGGTACGGTTATTCTCCTCACGATCTACGATAAGGCCGACCGTGACTCCATTTCGGCAGCCGAGATCGATGAACTGCTGAGATCCTTACGTTGGGAATTATAAAATCTGAAACTGTCCATAATCGCTGTCCGATAACGAATCAAGTGTTCGTTATCGGACAGCTTTTTTTACGGGGTGATGTTAGGAATCAGGTGGTTACGTTTTTGGCACGTTATTTGCCTCCGTAGGGGCACAAAGTCGGATGATAACGAACAATCGCTGTTTAGGTCGGATAATAGATAATTTATAATACAAAGGTTTATGATAAAGCAATACATTAAACAAGCGTTGAGGATGATCGGGGAGAACAAGCTGTTGAGCGTGATCTCGATACTCGGTACCGCCTTGGCCATTTGCATGATCATGGTGATCGTCATCCTGTATGTCGTGAATACGGCGAGTTTCAAGCCGGAGGTAAACCGTGGCCGCACCTGCTACATAACGACCGTCATGAGCAATGGCAAGGATGATAACCGGCGCATCTCCTACTCGTCGCTGGGACTGCCCTTGGTGAAGGAATGCTGCTATCCGCTGAAAGGGGCGGAGGCTGTTACCGCCATCAATATGGATCGCTACAGGCCGTTGACCGCCTCGTCCATGGACGGGCTTAAGAACCGGACGAGTTACATCTCTTATACGGATACCGCCTTCTGGAAGATCTTCCAGTTCGATTTCCTGCAAGGAGGCCCCTTCAGCCCGGCGGCTTTCACGAGCGGTATCCGCGACGCCGTGATCAGCGAGAGCGTGGCCTTGGCCCTTTTCGGCACGGACCAAGTCGTGGGGCGGGAGATGAAGCTCGATTTCATCGTCTACAATATCTGCGGGGTCGTGAAGGATGTATCCCGGTTCGCCTCGAAAGCGTGGGCGGAGGTCTGGATCCCTTACACGGTGCGGGACGACGGGGGATACCAAGAGGGTATCAACGGCTCGTATAGCTGTTGCGTCCTGCTGAAACCGGGTGTCACGAGGGAGGAGTTGAGGACCGAGGCGTTGCGGAAGGTCGAGGAGTTCAACGCCAAGACCCGGGATGTCAAGGCCGATATCCTTCACCAGCCCTCCACCCAGATCGAGGAATGGATCGGCGGCGGTAGCGAGTTCGGGGCGAACCTCTTCTACCTCTACGTCCGTTACGGCATCATCCTTTTCATCCTCCTGCTGGTTCCGGCCTTGAACCTATCGGGCATCACCCTGTCGAGGATGCGCCGCCGGATGGCCGAGCTTGGCGTACGTCGGGCTTTCGGGGCTACGCAAGGCACCATCCTCTGGCAAGTGCTGTCCGAGAACATGGTCTTGACCCTGCTCGGCGGACTGCTGGGATTGGCGATGTCGTACGGCGCCATGTTGTTGCTGAGGGACTGGTTGCTGGTCACCTCGCTGGGGAAGACGGGGCTTTCCACCGGGATGTTTAACGGGGCGGTCTTTATCGCCGCCTTCCTGTTCTGCCTCGTGCTGAACCTGTTTTCCGCCGGCCTCCCGGCTTGGCGAATGTCAAGATTGAATATTACGGACTCTATAAATGGTTGACGCTATGTATAAGATGATTCTAAAACAACTCTGGAACGAGCGCAAGGGGAACTTGTTTATCTGGTTGGAAATGCTCGTGGTCTCTATCTTCCTTTGGTACGCGGCGGACGCCTTGTTCGTGATGTACAGACTCTACTCGCAGCCTTTGGGCTTTAACATCGAGCATACGTATCATGTGAGTTTCGGCGTGATCCCGGAGGAAAGCCCCGATTATGACACGACCTCCGTGCATAGCGAGCGGGGAGGCGGGGATTACCTGACCTTGATGGACCGCATCCGCCGGAACCCCTCCGTGGAATCAATCTGTTTCACCACCGGCGTGCATTTCCATTACCGGGGATCGAATCAATACGCCACGTTCCGGAAGGACTCGTTGATCCGTAATGGCTTCGTGCGCTTCGTCTCGCCCACCTATTTCGAGGTGTTCGGCGTGAAGACGGCAGAAGGCGGTTCCCCCTCGGAGTTGGTGGACGCCCTGCGTGACAACCAAGTGGTGGTGACGGGTACGGTCGCCGACAGCTTCTTCGGCGATCCTGCGGCGGCCGTGCGCCAAGAGATCTATATCACCGACCAAGGCTCTCGTGATAGCGTGGCCTACCGTATCGGTGGTGTCTGCGAGAAACAACGTTACTGCGAGTTCACCGGCTATGATTACGCTTACTATAAGCTGGTGGACGAGAACAAGGTGGCCGAGGAGGGCGATTGGGTCGGAGAGGGCTTGAACACCTTCATCCGGGTGAAGCCCGGCGCGGACGGCGCCGCTTTCGCCGCCGATTTCCGGAAGGAGATGGAGCAGCAATTGCGCGTGGGTAATATCTATTTGAAGGATGTTTTCCCGATGTCCCATTACCGGGACCAGTTCCTTGAGCGTTGGTTGGATCAAGTCCGCCTTTACGTGGCGGGCATCGCCTTCTTCCTGCTGAATGTCCTGCTCGGCGTGGTGGGAACCTTCTGGTACCGCACGCAACAAAGGAGCGCCGAGATCGGCCTCCGCATGGCGATGGGAGCCACCCGCAAGGGCATATTCTGGCAATTGGTGAAGGAGGGCTTGGCGCTACTCACCATCGCTTTCATCCCCTCTGCCGCCATCTTCGCCAACCTGCTGTATATGGAGGTGACGCAAGGCTCGGAGATACCGCCCGACATGGCCTCACGCCTGTTGTTCGGCTTCGTGTTCTCGTATGCGGTGATGGCCGCGATGATTGTCGTAGGAATCAGTTTCCCGTCTTACCGGGCCATGCGGATGCATCCGGCGGACGCCTTGCGGCAGGAATGATCGGACACGGACGGCACGGATGGCACGGGCATCCGTGTCCGGAAACGAACCGACTGTTCGGAAATGAATCGACTGTTCGATAACGGACAGTACTTTTTTATGGAGATGTCATGGAATCAATGAGATACGTTTCTGGCACGTAATTTGCTTTTAGGTGTTAACGTCTAGCGATAGCAAGTGCTTAACGATAGTAAGAGTTGAATGATAACAAGAGTCAAACAATAACAATTAAAATATTACAGTCATGATCAAACTAACGAATTTACAGAAGATTTACCGTACGAAAGAGATAGAGACAGTCGCGTTGGAAAACGTGAACCTAGAGGTACAGCAAGGCGAGTTTCTCAGCATCATGGGACCCTCCGGATGCGGGAAATCCACCTTGTTGAATATCATGGGCCTGCTGGACTTGCCTACCTCCGGCACGGTCGAGATCAACGGCGTGAACACGGTAGGCATGAGCGACAAGGAGTTGGCCGCTTTCCGTAACAAGCAGTTGGGTTTCGTCTTCCAGAGCTTCCACTTGATCAATTCCCTGAACGTGCTGGACAACGTGGAGCTTCCCTTGCTCTATCGCAAGGTCTCTTCCTCGGAGCGCCGCAAGCTGGCCGAGGCCGTGCTAGAGAAGGTCGGCCTGAGCCACCGTATGCGCCATTTTCCGACGCAGCTTTCCGGCGGTCAATGCCAGCGTGTGGCCATCGCCCGTGCGATCGTAGGTAACCCCGACATCATCCTCGCCGATGAGCCGACCGGTAACTTGGACTCCAAGATGGGTATCGAGGTCATGGACCTGCTCCACCAACTCAACAAGGAGGACGGCCGCACCATCGTAATGGTAACCCACAACGAGGCGCAAGCCAAGCAAACCAGCCGCACCGTGCGCTTCTTCGACGGAAGGCAGGTGCAGTGAGGGTGTCGCATAGGGGGGATCTCCATGTGTGAGGCACCACGGGTGACACCTTGCCTCATAGCTATGAGGTACGATACGTCAAACCTATGAGGTATGACACCTCAAAGCTATGAGGTACGATACCTCAAACGTATGAGGCAAGGTGTCACCCGTGGTGTCTCGATACCTCACATCACGGTGAAGGTAAGCGTACCATACCGAGGCTCTTTATAAAGGTGATAAGTCGGGGTGAACTGGGTGCAGACGATGGCTTCCCACTCGCCTGCCCCGAAAGCGAAGCCGGGGACGAAGCAGAGCCGCTGCCCGCTGTTGACGAGCATATCGGCGGCGGGGTAGAAATGCTCATCGCCGGTCTCGACGGAGCGTAGCGTAAGGCCTACCTTGGGAGAGTCGCCCGCCAGCTTCAGCCTATCGCCATAGATGGAGATAAAGGGATGCTCGCCCGCGGGGAGTTGGTTGTAAGGCTCGTCGCTGTCGGACGTACGGGGCTGGATGCGGAGGCTGACGTAGGTGGGGCGGGGCATTGAGTTGTAGGCTAGCTGGTAGGTCTCGTTCACGGCCCGGAGGTTGCCCACCCGCTGCTTCAGTTGCGGCGCGGGGCGCAGGCGTGGGGCGAGCGTATGGCGGTCGGGGTCGAACTTCTCGTACAGGGTCTCGAAAGGCCCGTTCACGGTCAGTTCCGTCCGCCCGAAGCCGAAGTCCACGTTGTAGCCCTCCTCGATGGCGTCGTAGATCTCCCGCTTGAGGAGGTTGAAGGTGGTGATGAGCGTCTCCTTGCGATACTCGCTCCGTTTGTCTACGACACGGGCGGCGATGTCATCGATGCTGAGCGTACGTTGCCATACGACGTTCCCCTTATAGCTCGTGTTACCGGGCAGGTGGCTCTTGCTGACGCGGATGCTCAGCTTGCGAAACGGCTTGGGCAGCTCCGACTTAGGTATTTCTTTATCCATGATCTCGTGGTTTAATGAATGATTAAGTGGCAAAGATAAGAAAGATAACATGAATAGTATTTGGAAATACATGCTAAGCGTATAATAATTACGGAAAGCAGGCGGCAGATACCCATAAAACAAACTAACAAATAATGAACGATGTACAAGGTATACCTTAAACAAGCTTGGGCCTTGATGGGGCAGAATCGCTTCTTCACCGCCGTTTATATCATCGGTACGGGCTTGGCGATCTCGATGGTGATGGCCATAGCGGTGGTCTATCATATCCGGACGGCGAATATCGCCCCGGAGGTGAGCAGGGACCGGATGGGCTACGTATCGAACGTATCGTATGAGTTTAACGGGGGCAAAGGCTCGTTGAACAGCGGTTGCGGGCCCCGGTTCGTGAAGGAGGTCCTCTACGGCCTCGAGACACCCGAGAAAGTGGCGGTCACCACCAACGCCGCCATCATGCCTTATGAGGTGGGGGACATCTTCATCCAAGCGCCGGGTAGCGACGAGTCGCCGAAAGTACAATTGATGGGATGCGACGACGCGTTCTGGCAAGTCTACCGTTTCAGCTTCTTGGACGGGAAGCCGTTCGCCAGTGCCGAGTTCCTTTCCGGGATGCCCCGCGTGGTGCTCGACCGTTCCTTGGCACGCCGCCTGCTCGGGCGTACCGAGGTAGCCGGTCAGACCGTCTTGATCAACGATATAGAATATACGGTAAGCGGCGTGGTGGAGGATATATCCGCCGTCGCTTCCGACGTTTACGCCGAGGCGTGGGTACCCTACACCTCGATGGCGAGTATCATGGATACCGCCTTGGAGGAGCGGGAAGGCTCGGTGGGACTGCTGCTCGCCAACTGCCTGCTGCGTGACGCCTCGGACCTTCCGGCCCTCTCCGCCGAGTTGGAGAAGGGAGTAAGACGCTACAACAGCGGCTTGCGGGAGGGACAGGTGAGAGTGGAGCCGCCCTGCTCGTTCGGCGACCAGTTATTGTCGCGGTTGTTCGGGCCGGAGACGTATATCGTCTTGGGCGTCGCCCTCTTCCTCTTCCTGCTAGTCCCGGCGCTGAACCTCTCGGGCCTGAACGCCTCGAGGATGCAAGACCGGGTGTCTGAGCTAGGCGTACGCAAGGCCTTCGGGGCGTCGCGGAAGACGTTGATGGGGCAGGTCTTCTGGGAGAATATGCTGCTGATGTTGCCCGGGGGCATGGCGGGACTGCTGTTCTCGTACGTGCTGGTGTTCGTATTCCGGGGCATCCTTCTTTCCCCCGGTTTGTATCGCATGGGCTCCGGGGCGGGTAATGATATCTTCCTCTCGCCGGGGATGCTGCTGAATATGGAGGTGTTCGCCTACGCGTTCGCTGTCTGCGTGGCGCTGAACCTGCTCTCTTCGATGATACCCGCTTGGCGTACCGTGCGGGTGAGTATAACGGATGCGTTGAACGATAAATAGGATACGGCTATGGTAATACATCTATTAAAGTTGATAAGGTCCCGTTTGGGAGGAAGCTGCTGGATACTGGTGGAACTGCTGGTCGTATTCGTGATCCTGTGGTTCATGATGTACTACTTCGTGGCGCAAGGGATGCTGACGCGGATGCCGGTGGGCTTCAAGCTGGATCGCGTGTACAACGTGACGCTCGCCATACGGCCGTCCGACAGTCCCTCGTTCATCGCCTACGAGGAGGGAAGCGAGGAGCCGGCGCGGAACATCGAGCGTATCGTGGAGCGTATCGAGCGGCATCCTGACGTGGAGGTGGTAGGGCTCTCGTATTATTCGCTGCCTTATACCGACTCGAACATCGGCAGCAGAGTCTTGAAAGACTCGATCAACCAGCGGGTGCGGGCAATGATCGTCTCGCCGGGGTATTTCCGGGTGTTCGGCATTCGCTCCGCTACGGGAGAAAGCCCGGAGAGACTGGGGCAGACCCTGTCGGGGCTTCGGGAGGGGAGGGAGATGATCCTCTCCGCCGATCTGGCGAGCAAGCTATACGGCCATACCGACGTGATCGGGGCCGAGATCTATAATTACAACGATACCGTGCCCTGTCACGTGATAGCGGTTACGGAGCCGGTGCGAAACTCCGAGTACGATTCCCGGAATCAGCATAGTGTCTTCTCTCCACTGGACTTGCGGGGGATGTCTGGCAAGGGCCAGTTGGACGAGAAGGGACTCACGCGGGTACAGATCACGTTCCGCATCCGTCCGGAGGTTTCTACCTCCAACTACGCCGCCAAGTTCCGGAAGGAAATGAGTAGATCCTTGATGGTGGGTAATTACTGGGTATCGGAAGTGAGGGACTACAAAGGGATACGGGCCTTTTACCTCGAGAACTCGGAGCGGACGAGCGCCCATCGGCTGGTATCGGCCATGGGATTGTTCTTCTTGGTGAACGTGTTTCTGGCGGTGATCGGTACGTTCTGGTTTCACGTGAGCCGTCGCCGTTCGGAGTTGGGGCTACGTATGGCGATGGGCTCCACCCGCAAGGGTATAGAGGGGCTGATGATCGGCGAGGGCTTGTTGCTGCTGGCGATCGCTTCCGTGCCGGGCTTGCTGATCTGCCTGAATCTGGCGGTGGCCGATATCGTGCCCTGCGGCGTGATCCGCTTCACGGCCATTAGCCTGCTGACAGGGGGTGTCTTGGCGCTCGTCGTCTTCTTGGCTATCTGGTACCCGGCCCGTAAGGCGGCCCGGCAGGAACCGGCTGACGCGTTACGGTATGACGGATAATAGAAAACAGGTAATACTCGGTTGTAGAGACGAGGCATGCCCCGTCTCCCACCGACTGATAGAATATTTAAATCGAATGAATATGTATAAGATCTACTTAAAACAAGCATGGGCCCTGATCCGGCAAGAACGGCTGTTCAGCTCGGTCTACATCGTGGGAACGGGATTGGCGATCTCGCTGGTGATGGTGCTGTCCATCGTGTTTTACGTGAAAATGGCCTCTATTTATCCGGAGATGGACCGGGACCGGTTGCTGACCGTGAAGAGCGCCACGCTGAAGAATGAGAAAGGGGGAACGAGCAGTAGCCCGGTATCGCCCCGCTTCGTGGAAGAGTGCCTTGCGGGGGTGCCCGGCTTGGAGGCGTTGGCGCTGTGTTGCGATGACGCTGCCTCCGCTTTCGTGCAGCCGGCGGGCAGTCCCGTGCAGGTGCCGGTCGTGAAGATGGGGGTGAACGATGGGTTCTGGAAGGTATTCTCCTTCCGTTTCTTGGAGGGCAAGCCTTTCACCGAGGCCGATTTCCGGTCGGGCATGCCCGTGGCGGTAATCGCCCGCTCGCTGGCCAAGCGGCTTTATGGAGACGGTAGCGCCGTGGGGCAGACCTTAAGCCTCGACTTCATGCCCGTCCGTGTGGTGGGCGTGGTGGATGATGTGTCCTATCTGATGAATCGGGTTTATTCGCAGCTATGGCTTCCGTATACCCTAATGCCCGACCTCGAGGAGCGGTTTCGGGACGCGGAGGCGCATATGCCCGGGCTAGGCCCCTTGAAGGTCTATATGCTCGTGAAGGACAAGGCCGATATCGGCAAGGTACGGGAGGCGGTGGCGGATAACGTGCGTCGCTTCAACCAATCGTTGAACGTGGATGGTAAACGTGAGTTCTCCCTTCTTGGGCAGCCGGATCGCCATTGGGAGAGTATCTTCCGGTATTGGTCGAACGTGGAGCCGGATATCGTGGGAGACTTGAGCCGTTATGGGGTGATTTTCCTGCTCCTGCTGCTCGTCCCCGCCGTCAGCCTCTCGGGCATGGCCGATTCCCGCATGGAACGGCGTCTGGGCGAGCTGGGCGTGCGGCGTGCTTTCGGGGCTCCCAAGGGGGCGTTGATCGGGCAGGTCTTGATGGAGAACTTCCTGTATACGCTGCTGGGCGGCTTGGTGGGACTGCTATTCTCCTTCCTGCTGGTGACGTTCGCCAGTTCGTGGGTCTTCAAGATCGGCAAGGGGTTTTCGGATGCCGCCCCGGATGGCGTGGACGTATCGCTCTCCATGGGGATGCTGTTCAACCCGTGGGTCTTCTTGATCGCCTTGTGCGTATGTTTCCTGTTAAACCTGATGTCGGCGTTGTGGCCCGCTTGGCGTGCGTCAAGACGGCCTATCGTTGATTCGTTGAACGCTTAAATGGAGGGAAGAAAGATATGTGGAAAATGACTTGGATACAATTGATGAACCGCTGGCGTAGCAACGTGTGGGTGTGCGTGGAGTTGCTGCTCGCCTTTTGCTTGGCGTGGTACATGGTGGATTACTTCTTCGTGGAGATCTATAACCGTAGCCTCCCCTCCGGGCGCGACTACGCCGATGTCTGGCAGGTAGAGATGGGCCTCTTGCCGGAAACCTCCCCCGACTATCGAGCCGCCGAGAGCGATTCGATCGCCATGCAGGAAAATTATGAGCGGATAAAAGACCGCCTGTGCGATTATCCGGGAGTGCAGGCGATGGGCGCGGCCTCGGGCTGTTACTCCACGCCTTATACGGGCTGTTATTACGGTATCGGTTTAGCGAACGCGGCCGATACGAGTAAGCGGGAAGCGGTCATGAGGTATGAGATAGATCCTACCACGGATTTCCTGTCGGTCTTCAACCATTCGTACGCCAAAGACGGCCGTCCGGTATCTACATCCGATTTTGATTGGGGAGACCCTCGCGCTATAGTAACCACCCGGATGGTGGAGCGAAAGGTATTTGGAGAGGCTTCCGCTGTAGGACGTGGGGTAAAAGACCCTTTTGACGAGGAGGGGCCGACTTATATCGTAAAGGGTGTCTTAGAGGATATCAAGCGTTTTGATAATCGTTTACCTCAAGGTGCCGCGTTCTTCGCGATCCGTCCCTCGGTGGAGGAGATCCCCGAGATGAATTATTTCATACGGATCGATCCTGCCGTTGCAGGCCCTCGTTTCGCCGATACGTTCCGGGAGAAGATGAGCCGTGAGCTTCGGGTAGGGAACTTCTACCTGAAACGACTGACCTCCTATGACCGGATCAAGGCCGATACCGATTATTCCTTTGGCGTTACCTACGATTACCGGGTCCGTATGGCGTTGATGGCCTTCTTGGGACTGAATATCCTGCTTTGCGTGATGGGTACGTTCTGGTACCGGGTGCGGATGCGCCGGGGAGAGATCGGGTTGCGCATGGCGATCGGTTCGCCCCGTGAAGAGATACGTAGCCAGATGGCTCGTGAGGGCATATGCCTGTTACTCATGGCTACCCCGCTCGCTTTGTTGATAGAGGCTCAATTCGTGATGGTCGGCTTCTTGGACATCCCCAAAGGGACCTTGCCGGAGCATTACTGGCCGGCGATCCTGCCGCTCCGTTTCTTGCTGGTGAATATCCTGACATGGATACTGCTGGCTATCGTCATCCTGCTCGCCGTCTGGCTCCCCGCCAGCAAGGCCGCCGAGATGGAGCCGGCCGAGGCGCTGCGGTATGACGGATAACAGATAATACCCGGTTGTAGAGACGGGGCGTGCCCCGTCTCCCACCGACTGATAGTATAATTAAATTGAATAAATATGTACAAGATCTATTTGAAACAAGCCTGGGCCTTATTGAAAGAGAACAAGCTCCTTTCCGGAGTCTCTATCTTCGGTACGGCCTTGGCGATTTGCATGATCATGGTGATCGTGATCGTATGGCAGATGCGTACCGCCAATTACGCTCCGGAAGACTATCGGGACCGGATGATGTACGTCAGTGATACCCGTGCCTCCTACAAAGAGAACGAATCTTATAACGATTGCTACCTTCTCGCTTCCCGGGTAGTGAAAGATTGTTTCTATCCCTTGCGCTCTGCCGAGAAGGTCGGCATGGCCTATCATGGCGTGCAACGCTTGGCGGCAGTGGCGGATCATACGGTGGAGTTCAAGTGCGACGTGACCTTTACGGACGCGGCGTTTTGGAATATCTTCAACTTTCGCTTCCTCTCCGGTAAGCCTTATGGCGAGGAAGAAGTACAAAGTGGCATCATGGATGCTGTGGTAAGCGAGTCCGTGGCACGCCGGTTGTATGGCACGACCGAGGTTGTAGGCCGTACCGTCGAGATCAGCTACGTGCCCTATACCATCCGTGCCGTCGTGCGGGATGTCTCCCTGCTAGCCGAGTCTGCCTATGGCGATGTCTGGTTGCCTTATACCACCGACAATTCCCTGTATGATGATAGTTCCGACCGTCTCATCGGGGGCTTCCGTTGTTATATCCTCGCTAGTTCGTCCGCCGATTTTGACGCGATCCACTCCGAGGCCGAGGCGAATATCGCTCGCCTTAACGAATCACAAAGCACGCACCTGCTGAAAATTGGAGGAGGACCCGATACCCATTTGGGCGATTTGGCTCGCGAGGACGCTTTCTCTGAGCCGAATGTACGGGAACTGGTCATGAAATATGTTATCATCGTTCTTGTCCTTTTGCTGATCCCTGCCATCAACATGAGCGGTATCACGCAAAGCCAGATGCGTAAACGTATGGCGGAGATCGGGGTGAGGAAGGCGTTCGGGGCGACACGCTCGGAATTACTGACGCAGGTACTCTACGAGAATCTGTTGCAGACCTTGCTGGGAGGTGTGTTAGGTCTGTTTTTCTCATACGCCTCCGTACTGCTCTTGTCCGATTGGTTGCTGGATACGGGCACGGCATCGATGGGTATCGGTCGCACCTTCGTCAATGCGGAGATGATGTTCAATCCATTGATCTTCCTTTATGCGTTCCTTGCTTGTCTTGCGTTGAACCTGCTGAGCGCCGGCATCCCGGCTTGGCGAGCCTCACGGATGCGTATCATCTCGGCTCTCAACGAGAATGTTCATTAATCTCCCGCGTTGGATGATAGCTATACTAAAATAATAGAAAGATATGATACGACATTTATTACAATTGATCTGGAACCAGCGCAAGCAAAACGCTTGGTTGTGGGCTGAGTTATTGCTGGTCTCGGTCTTCCTTTGGTTCCTTGTGGACTACCTGTATGTGATGGGGCGCACATATACGGCTCCTCTGGGCTTCGATATCCGGCATACGTACAGCATCGTGATCAGCAGCCTCTCGGAAAGAAGCCCGGATTATATCCCGAAGGAGAAGCGGGAGCGGCCGGATGGTGTTCATCTGCTGACGGCGTTGGATCGCATCCGTGCTTATCCCGGCGTGGAATCGGCCTGCCTTACGGATGGGGGGATGCCTTATTATATGGGAAGCCGTAACCTCGTTTGGCGGATTGATACATTGCAGGTGCCCTGCCGCTATGCTTTCGTCACCCCGGAGTTCTTCGACGTGTTCCGTATCTATGATAAGGACGGCAAGACGGCTTCCTTGAAACGGGCCATCGAGGATAACAACTCCATCGTAATCTCCGCCGACGTGGAGACGATGAATCCCGGCCTTTCCCTACTCGGGCAAAAGGCGTACCGGGGGAATGTGACCGACGAGATCGAGGAGACGATCCGTGGTATCAGCGTCCCCATCCGCCGTCATGAGTACACCAAGGCGGAACCCAACGTCTATAGGGCCCTGCGGCTAAGCCGGATGGAGGAAGGATACTATGAGGGGATGATAGATGCCGTGCGACTCTGCGTACGTGTCCGTCCGGATATCGATAATGCTGATTTCCCCGCACGCTTCCGCAAGGATATGGCCGAACAGCTTCGGCTAGGCAACCTCTATCTGCTAGACGTACAGCCCTTGTCATATATTCGCGACGGCTATATCCGTTCGATCGGCGTAGAGAACGAGGTGAAAACCCGTGTGGCGGTAGCCTGCTTCCTATTGGCGAATATATTCCTCGGCATCATCGGTACCTTCTGGTTCCGTACGGAATATCGCAAAGGCGAGATGGGGCTTAGGATGGCCTTAGGCTCTACCCGCCGTCAGTTGAACTCGATCATGGTGGGAGAGGGTGTCCTATTGCTGGTATTGGCGTTCATCCCGTCCTTAGTCATCAGCTTCAACATCGCCCATATGGATTTGATAGATACCTATCAGCTTCCGTTCACGTGGCTGCGCTTTGCGATTTGCGGAGGGATTACGTTTGTCTTGATCGTCCTCATGATCATCTGTGGCGTATGGTATCCCGCCCGCTCGACAGCCCGCTTGGAGCCAGCGGAGGCGTTGCATTATGAATAAGAGTTAACTTACATATTTCACACATACACACAATTGAAAGCCCGGTCTTGTAGTGATACATGGCCGGGCTGTTTTCGTGCTTGGCAAAAATTCGCGAGTTAAAACGTCATTGACGCATATACCCCATAATGCCCGTCTCCCGCTACCGGGCTGATAGACAGGTTATGTTTCTTTGCGAACGGACGGGTAAAGATATAGGCGCTACCGGCGCCGATAACGGCTCCCGCCGCCACGTCCCACCAATCATGCTTCTTTCCATAGACCCGGCTCCAACCCACGTAGGTAGATACCGCATAAGCCGGAATACCCCATTTCCATCCATAACGCCTTTGGATAAAAGCGGCTCCCGCAAAGGATACGGAGGTATGCATGGATGGGAATGAATGATTATCGCTGAAGTCGGGCCGCTCTTTCTTCACTAGGTATTTCAGCGCATAGGTTACGCCCAATGTCGTAACCCCGGTGAATACGCCTTGTTTCAGCCCTTGCCAATCTTGGGTTGCCAATACGGTCGCTAGACTCGCCACCGGAGTGATAAACACCAATACGTCTCCCGAGGTCCGTACGGCTTTCCGGCTACCGGTCACCTTCAATTCTTGTCCGTTAACGGACAGGCATAGCATGAGCATTGTAATTGCGAAAAGGATATGTCTCATAGATTTAAAATATAGTTGCTATTTTAGGTATAAAAATGATAAACCCGACGATCGCTGCCGCTATCGCCATCAATAATACAGCTCCCGCCGCCAAGTCTTTCGTTCGCTTGATAGCCTCATTATACTCAGGGGAGACCAAATCTGCTAGGGCCTCGATGGATGAATTGACCGCCTCGGCAGCTAATACCGCTCCGATCACGATCGTTACTGCGATCCATTCCATGCGGGAAAGTCCGAATACCACCCCGGCTATAAGTACACAAACTGCCGCGAAACAATGGATCCAAGCGTTATGCTCCTTCGTGATCAATAGCTTGATTCCGTTGAAAGCGAATTTAAAGCTTCTGGCTCTCTTTCGAAATGTGAAACCGTCATTCTTCATTTTTATAGCATCTCTTATTGAGGAGGGCAAATATAGGTATTTTTTGCCTTTATCGCATATCCTGACGAACAAACAGGATATTCACCTTTCATATTCCGCAATTCGTCAAGATTACTTGTTGGTTTTTATCTGGAACGATAACTTCGTTGATTAAAAAAGTGCCCGTGATACGAGCATAGATCAAAGTAAAAGAATAAATTTATGGCTTGAAATCAGATATGAAGATAAAATATAACTTTCTAAGTCCGTTGCTAATGGCGATATTGACGATCTGTTGCCTGTGGATTGTTACGGATGTCGCTTATGGTGTCCGCATGTGGGAGCTGGGAGTGGATGCGTGGATCGGGCGTATCAAGGCCCTTGCTATTATATTGATCGGCGTTAGCTTATCTTATTTGTTTTTTAATTACTTGGCTAATATTTTTTTAGATAGGAGTAAAGAGCGGAGGTCCCGCCCGGTGTTCCGGGAATATCTATGGGTGGTCTTGTTTAATTTAGTCGTGCTCAATATCGGCTTATATATCGTGATCTATTCTATAAATGGAACGACCTATCGGTGGGGAGAGGCGTTAATGATCAATGCGGTAGCTGTGCCGATCTTTCTCCTATACTATTTCTTGATCCGTAATAATATATTAGCCAAACGCTATTCGGAGAAAATCGTTCAATTGGAGAAACTGAGAGTAGATCAGCTGGAAACGCAATTGAAGCTGCTGAAGATGCAATACCATCCCCATTTCCTGTTTAATGCCTTGAATACGATCTATTTCTTGATCGATGAGGAAAATGAGGAAGCGATTGAGGCTGTAGAGTTACTTTCGGACTTACTCCGTTATCAATTATATGATATAAATACGAAAGTGACGATCGATGAGGAGATTGATTATTTGCGAACATATATTCAATTCCAGCGACTTCGTATGACGAAACGCTTACAGTTCGAGGAGTCCTTTGACCCGGAATTGACCGGACAAAAAATACATCCGTTGCTTTTCCTTCCATTATTGGAGAATGCGTTTAAATATGTGGGCGAAGCGTATTGGATACAAGTATCTATGCGGGAAGAGGGTTCAAAGGTATGCTTTGGGGTAAGCAATACTTTCAATCCGGACTCCTTGGAACAAAGAAAGGGGAAAGGCATTGGGATCGACAATCTGAGAAAACGGTTGGAGCTATTGTACCCGGATAAACATGAGTTACGTATAAAAAAAGACAATACCCGTTTTAGGGTTGAGTTATGTATTGATTTATCAGAATAATATGGAAATAAAGTGTATCATAACGGATGATGAGCCAATCGCCAGAAAAGGACTTCGGCGACACATCGGTAAAATTGATTTTCTGACCATCGTCGGAGAATGTGAGGACGCTATACAACTCAATAATATGCTGAATTCGGTTCAAGCGGATTTGCTTTTTCTGGATATAGAGATGCCGGATATGTCTGGACTGGACTTTTTGGAGAGTGCTCAGAACGCTCCTAAGGTAATTATCACCTCGGCATACGAGCGGTATGCGTTGAAAGGATATGAGTTTGACGTGGTGGACTATTTATTGAAACCGATCTCTTTTTCCCGTTTCCTGAAATCGGTCAATAAAGCACATGCGTTGATGGAATCTACATCGAAAAGCGAGGAGCCTGCTTATATCTTTGTCAAGACGGAGAAGCAACTTAAAAGGCTTTATTTAAAGGAGATTCAATTTATAGAGGGCATGGAGAACTATATTGTTATCCATACCCTCACTTCCAAAGAGATCGTTCATCTCCGGTTGAAGAGTATATTGGAAACGTTGCCGGCACAAATTTTTATGCAAGTGCACCGCTCTTTCATCGTGAATCTTTCTTATGTACAAGCGATAGAAGGAAATCTATTAATCATTGGGGAGCATAAAATACCGGTGTCGCGCCCTTTACGGGAAGAGGTCTATAAATCGATCGTCAATAATCAACTCATTCAAAGATAAGTATCCAAAAACGAACACACTGTTCATTATCGAACACTTTAAATATTCCTATTTGTCGGATTATCAATAGTATATGTTTTTGGCATGCCTTTTGCCTTAGGCAGGATAAAAAAACTTATACTAAGATGAGAAGGATCTATATAGCGATGTGTTGTCTGTGGGCGGGGATTTCGGGAGTATGTGCCCAAGACAATACGAATAAAGTTCGAATAACCCTGCGGCAAGCGATCCAGATCGCACAGCTTCAATCCGTAGACGCTGCCGTGGCGCTCAATGAGTTGCGAACGGCCTATTGGGAATTCCGTACGCATCGGGCGGATCAGTTGCCGGAAGTGATATTTACGGGGACTCTGCCTTCATATAGCAAGCAATACTCGAAGTACCAGCAATCGGATGGTTCTTATACCTATGTGCAAAACAATGCCTTAGGCTTAAATGGAGAGATCTCTATCGCCCAGAACATAGCCTTGACCGGAGGTAAGATCGCCTTGAATACCTCCTTGGATTTTACCCGTCAGCTAGGTAGTGGCGCTTACAACGAGTTTATGAGCGTACCTGTTAGTTTGACATTGACGCAACCGATCTTCGGCGTGAATGACCAAAAATGGAAACGTCGTATCGAGCCTGTTCGTTACCAAGAGGCTAAGGCCGCTTATATGGAGAACGTGGAGAATGTAACGATCGCTACCATCACGAATTACTTCAACTTACTGTTGGCGGAAGATAATCTGGATATCTGTAATCAGAACTTGCTGAACGCCAATAAACTCTATGACATAGCGGTAGCGAAGCGTAAGATCGGGCATATCTCGGAGAGCGAGTTGATGCGTTTGAAACAGTCGGCCTTGCAAGCGAAAGGTAAGCTAACCGAGGCTCAATCCAATTATAACGCGATGATGTTCAAGCTCCGTTCCTTTTTAGGGATGAGCGAGCAAGACGTGATCGAGCCTGTTCTTCCCGAGGCGATAGAAGGGGTCCGTATGGATTATCAGGCGGTATTGGAGAAGGCTCAAGAAAATAACTCGTTCTCAAAGAATATCATGCGCCGTCAGTTGGAAGCGGATTATGATGTGGCGACCGCCAAGGGAAACCGTCGAAGTATTAACCTGTTTGCCTCCGTGGGTTATACCGGTAAGGATGTGTCCATGCGAGGAGCTTACAACCCGTTGAAAGATAACCAGATCGTAGAGGTCGGGCTTTCGATTCCTATCTTGGACTGGGGAAAACGAAAAGGTAAGGTAAAAGTAGCCGAATCGAATCGGGATGTCGTACTTTCCAAGATCCGTCAGGAGCAAATGGATTTCAATCAAGATATCTTCCTCTTGGTGGAGAATTTCAACAATCAGGCCGCTCAATTGGAGATAGCCGCCGAGGTGGACACGTTGGCGGAAAAGCGCTACAAGACCTCGATCGAGACTTTCATGATCGGAAAGATCGATATCCTAGACTTGAATGACGCCCAGAGTTCGAAGGATGATGCGAAGCAAAAGCATATCCAAGAACTGTATTATTACTGGCGTTATTTTTATAACATCCGTAGTATAACATTGTATGATTTCTTGAATAATCGTACATTAGATGCCGATTTCGAGGAAATCGTGAAACGATAAATTGATTATATGATACTGATAATAGATGATGATGCGGCTGTTCGTTCCTCGCTTACATTCCTGCTAAAACGTGCGGGTTTCCGGTCGGAGGCGGTTCCGGGGCCGAAGGAGGCCTTGGAGGTGGTCCGTGCCACGGCGCCGGAGCTGATCTTGATGGATATGAACTTCACGCTGACTACCACGGGCGAGGAGGGGATTCAATTATTGAGACAGGTGAAGATCTTTCGTCCCGATGTACCTGTGATCTTGATGACCGCTTGGGGATCGATCTCTTTGGCAGTGCAGGGAATGCAAGCCGGAGCCTTCGATTTTATCACGAAGCCTTGGAATAACTTGGTATTATTGAAATCGATCCGGACCGCCTTGGAATTGAGCGAGCAGAAGAAAGAGACAAACGCTCCCTTGAACCGTTCGGATGCCGACCATAAATTTCATTTTGATAAGATCGTGGGGCAAAGTGCCGCTTTGATGGATGTATTGGGGACGGTCTCGCGTATCGCCCCGACAAACGCCTCTGTTTTGATTACCGGCGAGAGCGGTACGGGTAAAGAGCTGATAGCGGAAGCGATCCATGCGAATAGCCCCCGGTCGAAAGAGGCTTTCGTAAAGGTAAACCTAGGCGGACTTTCCCAAAGTCTTTTTGAGAGCGAGATGTTCGGACATAAGAAGGGGGCTTTTACGGACGCGTACATGGATCGGGTAGGGCGTTTCGAGATGGCGAACAAAGGCACGATCTTCTTGGATGAGATCGGCGATTTGGAACTGTCTTGCCAAGTAAAGCTGCTTCGGGTATTGCAAGACCAGACCTTTGAGGTCTTGGGGGATAGCCGCCCCCGGAAGGTGGATATACGGGTCGTAAGCGCTACGAACCGGGATTTACGATCGATGGTGGCGGACCGTACGTTCCGTGAGGATCTTTTTTACCGGATCAATTTGATCACGGTGCATTTACCCGCCTTGCGTGAGCGAAGGGAGGATATCCCATTGCTGGCCCGATATTTCGCGGATAAGCAATCGGAGGTCAATGGGCTACCGAGGGTGGAGTTCTCATCGGATGCCCAGACCTATTTAAGCCGTCTTCCTTTTCTCGGTAATATCCGTGAGTTGAAGAACTTGGTGGAGCGGACGATCCTTGTGTCGGGTAAGACGCTTTTGGATGCCGCTGATTTCGAGGTTCATTGCATGAATACATCCGGCTCTAAATCAACGATTCCGTCTTCTTTGGAGGGCTTGACCTTGGATGAGTTGGAGAAGCAAACCATCTTACGCTCCTTGGAAGCGCATGGAGGGAATTTATCGCATGTCGCTACGGCGCTGGGAATCAGTCGTGCCGCATTGTACCGGAGATTAGAGAAATACGGAATCCCGATCGATAAATAAGAAGAGGCGAGGATGAGGCTGAAAGGATTATTTTGGATATTGACGACGCTGCTGTTGACTATATTGGCGGTGGTGACTTATTATGTCTTTTATACGTCTTCTATCCGGATGTTTTTTGCGGTAGAAGCCTTGGTCTTGCTTACGATCATCTATTTATTTGTCTTTTATCGCCGTATCATAAAGCCCTTGCATATCATCGGTAACGGTATGGAGTTGTTGAAAGAGCAAGACTTTAGTTCCCGCTTGGGAAAGGTCGGGCAAACGGAGGCAGACCGGGTGGTCGATGTGTTTAATAAGATGATGGAGCAGTTGAAGAATGAGCGTTTGCACCTCCGGGAGCAAAACCATTTCTTGGACTTGCTGGTCAACGCCTCTCCGATGGGAGTGATCATCTTGAACTTGGATGAGGAGATTCTATCCATGAACCCGGCCGCATGTAAATTGTTTGGCGCGCAAAGCTCGGAGGATATGGTGGGAAAACGTTTTCTTCAACTAGATTCTCCCTTGGCGGAAGAATTGGTACGGGTTCCGATGTATCAAGCGCAAACCGTCCGATTGAACGACGCTAATATTTATAAATGTACGCATTCTTCATTCGTGGACCGGGGCTTTCACCACCAGTTTTATTTGATAGAGACGTTGACCCAAGAGGTGTTCAAGGCCGAGAAGAAAGCGTATGAGAAAGTGATACGTATGATCTCTCATGAGGTGAATAATACGACCGCGGGTATCACCTCTACCTTGGATACGTTGGAGTCTACTTTCAGCGGGATGGAAGATATGGAGGATGTCTGCGAGGTTTTGCGGGTCTCCATAGAACGCTGCTATAGCATGAGCCATTTTATCACCAATTTCGCTGATGTGGTGCGTATACCCGAGCCCCAAAGTCGTCCGCAAGAATTGAACCAAGTGGTGTCCGCTTGTAAACGCTTTATGGAGACGGTTTGCCAGAACCGGAATATCGAGATTGTTATGGATCTGAGCGAGGAATCTCCAGTCGTGAATTTGGATAATTCATTATTCGAGCAAGTCTTGGTCAATATTATCAAGAATGCCGCCGAATCCATCGAGCGAGATGGAAAGATTTATATCCGGACGACTGTGCGTCCCACCTGCTTGGAGATAGCCGATACGGGCAAGGGCATCGACAAGGAAACGGAAACTAAACTATTCAGTCCGTTCTTCTCTACGAAACCGAACGGACAAGGTATCGGCTTGATCTTTATCCGTGAGGTACTGTTAAAACATGATTGCCGATTCTCTCTCCGCTCTTACGCGGATGGATTGACAAGGTTTAAGATTTGGTTTAGTTGAAATAATCCCTTTATTGTTTAAGGTTTTTTTCTTGTAGGCTAAGACTGTATCCTTACAGATGTTAGCCTTTTTGTCTGCTTGTATTCATCATGCAACAGCCGTTGCATGATCATCTACCAACTGTTGCACGATCTTCTACCAGCCGTTGCATGATCGTCCAACAGTTGATAGATGATGGATGTCTCTAGAGGAAAAGTCTAAAGATAGGGATGGAAAGGACTAAAGGATACGGAGGTTTTGGGCAAGCTGTACTGGATTTTATACTATCTTTGGGCCGTATAACAAAGCAATAGAAATCTAATCTTGAATATCATGAAGAAAGTAGTATCTGTATTATTTATCCTTGCGATTATCGTATTTTCTGTATTAATGGTAAGCTATTCGAGTGATCAAAAGCCGGAGAAAGTTCTTCGCCATGTTGTTATGTTCGGTTTTAAGCCGGATGTGTCTGAGGCGCAGGTGAAAGAGGTTGAGGATGCCTTTTGTAAGTTGCCTTCTCAAATCGACTTGATCAAAGGATATGAGTGGGGAACGGATTGTAGTCCGGAGGGATTGCAACAGGGCTTGACTCATTGCTTTTTCTTGACTTTTCATTCGGATGCGGATCGGGACGCCTATTTGGTACATCCGGCGCATAAAGCATTTGGCAAGGTGTTAGGAGGGAAGGCATCGGCGGTTACGGTGTTGGATTATTGGACGAAATAAAAAGAATGGGCGGGATGAATCAATGAGTCACCCCGCCCGTTTTTATATTCCTTAGTTACTTTATATTATAACCATTGATTCATGAACTGATCCATCTCTTCCGCATGGGCTTCCAGACTTTGAAGTAGCTTGAATTGAGCTTTTGTGCGGATTAAGTTATGTTTCGGGCTATGGATCTTGTAATAGGTATCGCCGTTGATATAATCGGTTAAGAAACGAACGGTCTGCATATAAGTCAATAAGCGTCCACCGTAAGGTAGCAATTTGATCTCGGTAGGAGTTAAGAACGCCTTGGCCTTTTCCATGTATCCACGGGTATAGGCTTTGAATATCTCCATGTTAACGTTTACGTTATCCAGATTCTCATCGTCCTCGGCACCCGTATTGGCTCCGGTACGGATAAAGTCGCCGATATCGGAAAGAACGAAGCCCGGCATTACGGTATCCAAGTCGATCACGCAAAGCACCTTGTCGCTATCAGCGTCAAACATCATATTGTTAACTTTTGTATCGCAATGGTTCGTGCGTTTCTTCAATTGGCCCTCACGGTACAGGCGTTCTTGGATGCACATCGCTTCGGCACGTTTCTCGATCTCCTCTACCAAATCTTTCACCTCTTCCAACCGGCCTGCCGGATTAGCGGCTACAGCCTCATGGAATTGTCGCAAGCGGAACTCCATATTATGGAAATCCGGGATGGTCTCGCCCAGCGTACCCTCGGGTATATCGGACAACATAGTCTGGAAATCACCGAACGCTTTGCCAGCCTCATAAGAAAGCTCAGGAGTTACTTCCTCATAGCTTTTGCTGCGAGGGATGAATAGGCATACCCGCCAATAACTATCTCCATCGAAATAATATTTTTTCCCGTCTTTAGTCGGCAAGAAGGTTAATACCTTACGGTCGATATCCGTTTCACCTTTTTCCTCCAGCTTTTTGCGGATATGAGTGGTAACCACATGGATGTTATTTTGCAGCATATCCACATTGGTGAAGATTAAATGGTTGATACGCTGTAGCACGTATTTGATCTCCCCTTTCTCGTTGGTCACTTTCAATGTATCATTAATGTGTCCGTTTCCGAATGGTTCAGCGGAAACTACTTTCTCGTCCAACTGGAACTGATCCAAGATGTTTAGTAATTGTTCTTTCGTTTTTGCCATGATATTTCATTATGTTAACTCCCGCGAAGATACAAAAAAAGGCCACGATACAAATCGTGACCTTTTTTTATTTCTTAAAGAAAGAAATCTTATTTCTTGTTACGGTTACCATAACGGCTCATGAACTTATCAACACGTCCGGCTGTATCGACCAACTTAGACTTACCAGTGTAGAACGGGTGAGAAGTGTTAGAGATCTCGACCTTTACCAACGGATAAGTTACGCCGTCGATCTCGATCGTCTCTTTAGCGTTAATAGTAGAACGAGTGATGAATACATCATCGTTTGACATGTCCTTAAATACTACAGGACGATAATTTTCAGGATGAATACCTTTTTTCATTGCTTTATTATCTATTTTAATTTATACTCTGTATATATTTGGTAACCGGTATTTTGGCTTGCAAAGGTAAGGGTTTGCCACAAACAAACAAAGAAAATCGTATTATTTTTTTCAAGGGCGTTGATTTTGTGTTATTTTATATGCTTTGAAGCATCATTTGTCGTGAATCTTGATTATCTTTGTGCAAGTTTTTAATCATTAACGTAATAACATAATAACAACTATGGTAAATTACAAAGATTTGGGCTTGGTGAACACAAAAGAAATGTTCGCTAAGGCTATCAAGGGCGGATATGCTATCCCTGCTTTCAACTTCAATAACATGGAACAGATGCAGGCTATCATCAAGGCTGCTGTAGAGACAAAATCTCCGGTTATTTTGCAAGTTTCAAAGGGCGCTCGCCAGTACGCAAACGCTACTTTGCTTCGTTACATGGCACAGGGTGCTGTTGAATATGCTAAGGAATTAGGTTGCCCGAATCCTCAGATCGTTCTTCACTTAGACCATGGTGATACGTTTGAGACTTGCAAGAGCTGTATCGACTCTGGCTTCTCATCTGTAATGATCGACGGTTCTCACCTTCCTTATGAAGAGAACATCGCTTTGACTAAGAAAGTTGTTGAGTACGCTCATCAATTCGATGTAACTGTAGAAGGCGAGCTTGGTGTATTGGCAGGTGTTGAGGATGAGGTTTCTTCAGACCACCACACTTATACCAATCCTGAGGAAGTTATCGACTTCGCTACTCGTACGGGCTGCGATTCTTTGGCTATCTCAATCGGTACTTCTCACGGTGCTTATAAGTTCACTCCGGAGCAATGTACGATCGACCCTGTTACAGGTAAGATGGTTCCTCCTCCATTGGCATTCGACGTTTTGGACGCTGTTATGGAGAAACTTCCGGGATTCCCTATCGTTCTTCACGGTTCTTCTTCTGTTCCTCAGGAAGAGGTTGAGACTATCAACAAATTCGGTGGCGCTTTGAAGGCTGCTATCGGTATTCCTGAAGAGTGGTTGCGTAAGGCTGCTAAATCTTCTGTATGTAAGATCAATATCGACTCAGACTCTCGTTTGGCGATGACTGCCGCTATCCGCAAGACTTTCGCTGAGAAACCGGCTGAATTCGATCCTCGTAAATATCTGGGCCCGGCTCGTGATAACATGGAGAAACTTTACAAACACAAGATCATCAACGTTCTTGGTTCTAACGACAAGTTATAATCGGAAGTTTCTTGATATAAATAAAGAAAGCCATCTCGGTATCGGGATGGCTTTTCTTTTGGTCTGTAGTTTAGTCTTTTAATACCTTACGAAGCGCTTCCAACATCGGATCTACGGTAAGATCGTTGCCGGTAGCTTGCTTGATCCACACATTCGGGGTGAGGCGGCCTTGCTTGAAGATACGGCTAACCTCATTCGCGAAATCCTTGCCGTTGAGGTAGTTCTCAAGTTGGAACTCGATAATCTGTCCGAAAGCGTAGGCGGAAAGGTAGAGCGGATAACCGATCATATGGGAGTAAATCGCTAGAACGGTCTCGTCTTTCACACCGAATACCGGAGCGTAATACTTATTCCAGATTTCCTTGGAAAGACGGATCACGGCCTCCTGCAATTCCCCGGCGGTAGCGTTAGGATGTGCGTACATCCATTTCCATACGGAGATATCCAGCATGGAAACACCGCAAATCTCATACATGCTCCATATCTTATCCAAGATATCCATCTTTTCTTTTTCCGGATTCTCGTCTTTTATGCCCAGTAACTCAAGGTCTCTTTTCTGGAAGACAAAGGCCAGCGCTTCGGTGAAAGCCGTATTGGGAACTCCGTTGAGCATATAATAATCGACATCATATAATGAGATCGTTTGCTCTACGTTGTGCCCAAACTCATGGATGGCGATATTATATCCTTTGTAATCCATCCCTTGTGAAGGAATACGGGTACGTAAACGGGAACGCTGGCCTTTCATGGAGGCTCCCCACGCATGACCGGAACCACGGGCGGGATCGACTGCGATCTTATCCGCCAGATATTGGGCACGATCGGGGCTGAATCCTAGTTTCTGTAAGATTTCCGGTAGCTTCTTTTCCATCGTTACCGCATCGGGATACAGGGTACGGGTTTGCTCGTTTAGCTTGTTCTCGTCCAGATTGCTACGGGCCTTGAAGCCATCGTACCATATATCGTAGGCTTCCAGTTTGCGTCCGAGGCGTTTGGAGATGATTTTCCCCACTTCCTTTAGTTCGGGGGCGGAAAGGAACTGATCGAACAGGGCTTCTACATCGTTGACATCTATTTCCATATCTTCCGTGAACTTACGGTCTATATAAGTGTTTCCCGTATATTTGTCTATACACTGCATGGCGTTGAAATTATTCAACATTTTCTGATAGCGGGCCGGGCTTTCAGGGGTACCTTCTAGTTCATTTCCAGCTTGGGATAACGTATTGGCGTACGGGTTCCATTCGTAACGATCC
This sequence comes from Parabacteroides sp. Y3-G-102, assembly GCF_023656845.1. NCBI lineage: Bacteria > Pseudomonadati > Bacteroidota > Bacteroidia > Bacteroidales > Tannerellaceae > Parabacteroides > Parabacteroides sp. Y3-G-102. Next base: position 96,318 of record NZ_JAMOKU010000007.1, read on the forward strand.
GAGTTGATCACCTCTTTCGGGATTTCTTGCGAGATGATTCGCTTCATGACCTCATATACCATCCGTTGTTTTTCCAATCCCTCTTTTCCTTTGTTATAATTGGCCTTGATCTCGTCGCGAAGGTTCCAATGGCAAAGTAAGCGCATGTCGGAGGGGAAAATGGTTTTTCCTTTAGGAGTTAGTAAATGCCCCATATAGATATTATAATCCGCGATGTAAATATCTGCGTCACTTTCCGTATCGGCGGCGGCTTGCTTTACTTCCGCCGGTATCCGTTCCGTAAACATATCGCCCAGACGGGCGTAGGCCCATGCTTTACGGTCATCACCTAACGCCTCTTTCTCCTTGAGAGTAAGTTGGGGAAAGTTGAGGGCGATGATGAAGCCGATCTTGTTGGCGTATAGATCGTCCATTAGGTGGGAACTGGGGCTGTAGGACCCGAATTTCTCATCGATGGCGTGTAGAGGTCCGGTATCTAGGTTCAAATTTCGTTGCAGACAGAGTACCATCTCGTTGAAATTGCCATTGATACCTTCAAGATACTCGCTGATCTTGAGGAAAACTTGGTCTTTTTCGGCGGGATCGGATAGATAATTCTCCCGGCAGAAGGTTTGAAACGCTTGCTCATCCCCATCGGAGGTTTGCCAGAGGCGGGCTACTTGCTCGACACCCTTCGTGATTCCTGCTTGATTCTTAGCGTCCTTGGCTATTAGCTCGTCTATCGTAGCTTTTACGATAGAAGGCTGGATGCTGGCTTGCCCTTGCATAAAGCCAAAGGCGCAGGCCAGTAACATACAAATACGTACGACTTGCTTTCTCATGGTATGTTTGTATAAAGTTATTTAAAACAAATGTATGAATAATATTCGTATCTTTGGCCGATTTTTCTAATTGAGTAAAAAACAAAGAGATGAAAAAGTTACTATGTATGTGGATGGCCGTATGCGGCCTTTTGTTGATTCCCGGAAACATGAAGGGACAGTCCTTGAAAGATATCTTAAATTCATCTGCCGTAAAGAACGCCGTGACTTCTGTCACCGGAGGGAAAGCCGTGACTTTCGAGAATTTACAGGGAACTTGGATGTATGTGAATCCTGCCTTGCGACTGGAAGGTGATAATGCCTTGAAGAATGTAGCGGGAAGCTTGGCGGCTACCGAGGCAGAGAAGAAAATGAAGGAATATTGCGAGAAAGTAGGTATCGTGGAAGGTGTATTTAATTATGTCTTTAATTCGGATAGTACGTTTACGAGCGCATTGAAAAGGGGAAGCCTGAAAGGTACTTACTCGGTGAGTCCGGAAGATAAAACGGTGACGTTACGGTATACGGTGGGTAATAAGAAGCTGACCGTTTCTACGCTTACCGCCCATGTCATCCTTTCTGGTAATGAGTTGACATTGCTTTTTAACGCGGATAAATTACTGAAGTTCTTGAGCACGGTTTCTTCTATATCTAGCAATACGACCTTGAAAGCCATCAATAAGTTGGCGAGTGAGTACGATGGCATGATGCTGGGTTTCGATTTGAAGAAATAATGTAATATGATACGATTTATACCGAGGCGCTATTGGGCAGTAATAGCGGTTGCGTTGGCATTAATCATGTCCGTGTTGGACGGCACGATTGTCAACGTGGCGCTTCCTACCTTGTCCCGTGAATTCGGGACATCCCCTTCCTCCACGATCTGGATTGTCAACGCTTATCAGCTAACGATTACGATGTCTCTTTTATCGTTCTCCGCTTTGGGAGATATTTATGGATATAAGCGGATTTTCTTGATCGGGACGACAATATTCTGCTCAACGTCATTATTCTGTGCCTTATCCTCGTCTTTCGCCATGTTGACGGTCGCGAGAATATTGCAAGGGATCGGAGCCTCGGCTATCATGAGCGTGACGACCGCTTTACTTCGTATTATTTATCCTCCTCAATATATAGGGCGGGGAATGAGTATCAATGCCATGGTCGTGGCGGTATCGATTGCTGCCGGGCCGTCGTTGGCGGGCGCTATCTTATCAGTCGCTTCTTGGAATTGGTTGTTCGCTATCAACGTACCTTTAGGGATTTGCGCGATTATAACGGGTTATTTTCTTTTGCCTCAAAATCCTTGCAAGGATGGGCCGAAACGAAAGTTTGATAAGATCGGTGGAATCTCGAATGCCTTGACTTTCGGATTGCTGATTTATTCGTTGGAAGGCATCGCCCATCATGAGAACTGGAGAATGATCGCTTTACAGGTTCTTCTTCTATTGGTGATCGGAACATTTTTTATCCGCAGGCAACTACGGCAGGAGGTTCCGATATTGCCATTGGACTTGATGCGGATTCCGATATTCGCCTTGTCCGTATTATCCTCGATTACTTCATTTACGGCACAGTTGTTGGCGATGGTATCATTACCCTTTTATTTGCAAAATGTAGCCGGCAGAAATGAGGTGGAGACGGGGCTGCTGTTGACTCCTTGGCCGGTAGCGACGATCTTGACCGCTCCGGTAGCCGGGAGGCTGATCGAGAAATATCATCCCGGATTGTTAGGCGGTATCGGAATGGTGGTGTATGCGACCGGACTTCTTCTATTGGCTTTATTGCCGGGGCAACCCACCAATATGGACATCGCTTGGCGATTGATGCTTTGCGGTATGGGCTTCGGCCTGTTCCAGACCCCGAATAATAGTACGATGATATCGGCCGCCCCTCGTTCCCGGAGTGGTGGGGCGAACGGTATGCAAGGTACGGCACGACTGCTGGGGCAAACGCTGGGGACGACATTTGTCGCTTTGATCTTTAGTGTCACCTCTGCGACCGATAGTATGCCGGTTTGTATGTATGTGGCGGTCGGTTTCGCTTTAGTCGCCGCTATCGTGAGTTGTCTCCGTATCTCACAGCCCGTTCCCATGCGTGGAAGGTGAGTAGGAAGATACGATTTCTAATAGGGTCTCACCGTAGTTCTCTATGATCTTTTTGCCGATTCCGGGTATCTTCAACAGTTCTTTCGAGTTCGTGGGCAAAGTGTTGCAAACGCCAATTAAGGCTTTCTGTTGCAAGATCGTGTAAGGAGGCAACTCCTTTTCTACGGCAAGCTCGTATCTCCATTGTTTCAAACGGGCATATAGCTCAGGATGTAAGACATCCGTGGAGACGGGGATCTTTTCCGCTTCCGTCGATTTCCGTGTCGATTTCCGCTTGCTGGCAACAGCCGACTCCTCAATGTTCGCTTTAGCCTTGGCGGATAGATAGTCGATGAGACGAAAACCATCTTGGCAGGCTTTTAATGTAGCGACCTTGATCGTAAGCTCATCGCTGAAAGCTTTTAATGCGGATGTAAATGCCTTACGGGCCTCTTTATTGTCGATCTCCACGTCGGAAGCCTCTATCAAAGGGAGGCAATAGGTCTCGATCTTTTCCAGAAAGTAAGCGCAACCTTTTCGGATGCGGTCTTGTATATGCTCGTCCGTATCATAGAGATTCGTGCTGGAGATCATACGGGTGAGTTGCTGGCAGAAACGTTCGCCTACTTCTACTATATCCGAACGGAAATAATCCCGTACCCGGGGATATTGGTTGCTTAATTCCGGGTATAGTTTTTGCAGATGGGTGTATGCCGCGTAAGATGTATATTGCAACTTTTGTTGTACGGGATTGAAGTCGAATAGCTCGGTTGCCAATCTCAAATAATACTGTTGTTGGGCTTGACGCAGTTGGTCTTCACACGGTTGACGCTCCGAGAGGGAAGAGGTATAACTTAATATCTTCTCATCGCTAATCATGGCGTTTCGAGTGATCGGGCTACTCAATACCATTCCTTCCAATGTCTTGCAACGGCTCAAGGCAACGTAGACTTGTCCGTGTGAGAAGGCGGCGGATGCGTCGATGATGGCATGTTCGAAAGTCAAGCCTTGGCTTTTATGGATCGTGATCGCCCAAGCGGTTTTCAGTGGGTATTGGCTGAAAGAGCCGGCGATTGTTTCCGTGATATCCTTCGTGTTCTCGTCGATCGTATATTTCACGTTTGTCCATGTCTCCCGGTCTACGGTGATATCGTTTCCTAATTCGTCGGATACGATAATCTTGCTCGGGCTGATGAAGACAATTCGGCCGATCTTTCCGTTATAATATCGTCTTTCGCCGGAAGAGTCGTTTTTTACGAACATGACTTGAGCGTCTTGCTTTAGCTCCAATACCTCGTCGGTCGGGTAGGAGTAAGCCGGAAAGTCATCCTTGATCTCTGCCTTATACGTATAAGCCGGGCCGGGTAATTCTTGCAATTTCCGGTTATTGATTTGCTGGGCTTGATAATTATGGGTTGTCAGTGTGATATAACCCGCTTTGTCATTTGGTTTAAAATTGGGGATATAACGTTGGTTTAAGGTGTGTAGCGTATTCTCGTCGAAGCGGTTTTCCCGGATATTGTTCAATAAGTGTACGAACGTATCGTCCGCTTGGCGATATACTTGAGTTAATTCGATGCAAAGATAATCACTTTCGGAAAGAGCCTTACTGTCAAAAAAGAAGGGAGAGGCGTAATGTTCTCTCAACAAATTCCATTCGTCCTCCTTCGCTACGGGGGCTAATTGTTGTAAATCTCCGATCAATAATAATTGAACGCCCCCAAAGGGTTTATTCCTATCCCGGTAACGACGTAGCATATCACTGATAGCGTCCAGCAAATCGGCACGTACCATACTGACCTCATCAATAACGAGCAGGTCCATACTACGGATGATATTGATCTTATCCCGGCTGAATTTATGAGAATAGGATTTATTTTGCCCGGAGGCCATTTCGCTACCCGGTATATACGGTCCGAAAGGTAGCTGAAAGAAGGAGTGAATGGTTACCCCTCCCGCGTTAATCGCCGCCACTCCGGTAGGTGCTACCACAATCATCCGTTTTGGGGAAGTCTCTTTAAGTTTTTTCAAGAATGTGGTCTTTCCTGTTCCCGCTTTTCCGGTAAGGAAGATGTTGGTTCCGGTATTTTCCAGATAGTTGAAGGCAAGGTCCAATTGTAAATTTGTTTGCATCATATTTAAGTCGTTTAGGTGAATTCACAAATGTACGTATAATCTTTCAAACGTCCTTCTCAAATGGAAAATAAACGGAGTAACTGCGCTAAAATCTACATCCCTTTTTCCTTTTTAGGAAGAGATTGATATACGATATCGTAGGATTGTTTTATAAGCTCTTTGATCTTGTTGTCGGGTACATCTTGATTAAAATAGATACTAATCCAGTATTTTTTATTCATATGCCAACCGGGTGTTATTCCTGAATATCGGGCTTGTAATTCACCCGACTCATTGGGATCGCATTTAATACAACAAAAATCAAATACTTCGATATTCACAAAACAAAACCATTTACTTCCTACATAAAAGCAAAGAACGTCCCGACTGTATTTATCAGGGACATTCGTGAAAGGCATTTTTTCATAAACACCATTCAACGAAAGGCAATATTCCCTAAACTCTTCAATATTCATAACTTTCGTATGTATGATAGATTATAGCGATATCCTATAGACTAAGAAACTTAATGGTTGGACGGAGACTTCAGTAGCGGGAGCCTCTAGTTCCACCGCTGATTCAATGGGTATGACTGTTTCCGGTTTACCCAATGTATTCTTCGCTTCTAGGTCTGAGGCATGTAAGACTGTCAACTTTCCTTTATGCTTGCCGGATGAGATTCCGTTTAGGTTTAATTTGATTTTTTTGCTCTGGATGCTGGTATTGACGATTTTGATGATGAACTCGTTTGTGCCTTTGTCGAAAGCGGCTGTGGCGAATAGCTCGCTTTGCCCGGTAACGGCTTCTTTGTTCATCGTCAGGGGCAATACGTTTGTTCCAGCATTGTGCCCGTATAATTGTTGTACATAGTAGTTAGGAGTTTTCACGATGTTTAGGTTGTCGAACCAGATTAAGTCCGGGCGCCATTGCCACGCATCGACATGTGCGAATAAAGGGGCGTATGTGCATAATTCGACCACGTCGGCATTCCGTTCAAGACCGGTCATAAACGCAGCCTCGCATAATGCGGTCAGGAAGCTATTCTCCCGGTTAGTCGGGTGGCAAGCATATTCACCGGCGAACACTTTGGGACCTTGCCGATCATACGAATCATATCGTTTGGCACTATTTAGGAACCATTCAGGTGAGCGATAGAAATGTTCATCCACCAGATCTACTTTTAAGCGTTTCATCTCCGGCCATAGATATTCGAAATCTTTTCCTTCCGAATTGGGACCGGAACTACCAATGATTTTGATCTCCGGATATTTAGCTCGGATGGCTTTCACGAACGGCTCGAGGCGTTCGGGATATAGCGGTCCCCATTGCTCGTTACCGATAGCGATAAATTTCAGATTAAAAGAAGCCGGATGCCCCATATCTGCACGCATTTTGCCCCATTGGGAGGTAACCGGGCCATTGGCGAATTCGATTAAGTCCAAGGCACCGTCTATATAAGGTTGTAATTTATCTACTGGCACATGCTGGTCCATGTCCTCATTCTCAAACTGGCATGACAGCCCGCAATTCAACACAGGCAAGGGCTCGGCTCCGATATCTTCGCTTAATTGGAAATACTCAAAGAATCCCAAACCGTAAGATTGATAATAATCCGGGAATTTCTTGTGAGGAAATGTATAATTCCACCGGTTGATATTGATAGGCCGGTTCTCTACGGGGCCTACCGTATTTTTCCATTGGTAGCGTGTGGCGATGGTTGTACCCTCAACGATACATCCACCCGGAAAACGAAAGATTCCCGGCTTTAGATCTTTCAACGCTTGTGCTAGATCGCGGCGTAGGCCGTTCGTGCGATTGTTGAATGTCTTTTGCGGAAAAAGGGAGATATGTTCCAGATCCAAGGTACCTGCCGTTTCCATCGTGATGCGTAGGCGTGATTTAGCCTCGGTCGCTTTGGGAGACAAGATAACGGAATATTTCTTCCAGTCTTTTCCTTTTATCTCTAGGTGTTGTGTCTCATAAATATCGTTATCTCTATTTACCAATTCGATACGTAGTTTGATCGGGTTATTGGTCTCGGTACGGGCATATAAGGAAAAGTCGTAATTTTCATTAGCTTTTATACCGATACCTTTGAAGCCTTCGTTCTCCAGACCGGTTCCGGTGATTTGTCCGGCATAAGTCAGGGGTGCGTAATGGGGGTTTTTGTCGAAACAGGGATTCTTTTCAGCTATGCTTACATCACCGAAAGGTTCCCAACCTCCCCATGGATTCTCAAACTCGAAGGAGCGGTTCTTGATTAGTTCCGCATACAATCCTCCATCTGCCCCGAAATTGATATCCTCGAAGAAGATTCCATACATAGTTGATTGGATAGGCGCACCTACATTCTGTACATCGATGTCAAACTCATACACAGGCACGATGTCTTGTGCGGTCATGCAGTTTATACCGACACTTAAGAGGAATAAAGTCGCAGTTTTTTTCATGTTCTTTCTTCTCATATTCTGTGTTTTTCAATAAATAAAGATTTAGACAATCAAATTCGCTATCATCTGTATAAACAAGATCAGGAATACTATCGCTATCGGATAAACTGTCGCATAAGCCACGCTTGGGGCTGGGCTGTCTGTCATGGAATCCGCGGCGGCAAGCCCCGGGGTACTGGTCATACCGCCGGCGATTGTTCCGACTAAATCGAGAATGTTGATCTTAAAGAAATAATATCCGGCTAATACAGCTACGATCATAGGGATCATTGTTATAGCGATACCGACTCCGAATAACGTTAAACCGCTTGATTGGAAAGTGGAAACTAGGTTTACACCGGCAGATGTCCCTACTTCGGAGAGGAATAGTAATAACCCCAATTGGCGAAGCAGGTTATTAGCGGAGCCGGACATAGACCAAATGATCGGGCCTGTTTTTCCGATGGCGCTTAATACCAAGGCAACCATAAGGATACCGCCGGTCAGTCCCGGAGAGAATGAGAAAGAATCCGAGAAGGATATATTTAATTTTCCAAACAATACGCCTAATACGATACCCATAGCGATCGGGAAAAAGTCCGTATCTGAAAGACGTTTCTCGTCATTGCCAATGAATTGGGCGAGTTCATTTACGCTTTCTTTCTCGCCGGCGACCATCAACTTATCTCCAAACTTCAACACTAAATTAGGTTCTGGGGAAAGGTCGATTCCGCTTCGACGTACACGGGTTACCGTACAACCGAAAGTTCCTTGTAAATTTAAATGGCCTAGCGATTTATTGATAATGCTCTTATTGGTCAGTAACAGGGATTGCAAGGTCTGTCCGCCACTTAACGGCAGATCTCCCTCGATACGTTCTCCCAACAATAATGTCAGTTGCTCCAAGGCTTTGTCGTTACCTACGGCCTTCAGTAAATCTCCTTCGTTAAGCGTGGTATGGGGAGTTGGCATAGATATGACATTGTCGTGTTTTATACGGGAGACTACCGCTCCGGTCATGGCCCGTACCTGCAATTGAGCCAAACTCTTTCCGCAGATGTTTTTATTCGTGACTTTAAATGCGGCGGTATGTAATGTAGGATATTGGCTTTTCCTTTGGGTTTCCAGCACTTTAGCCTCGGCTATCAAATCCTTGCGAAGCATTTTTGGCAATAGTTTCACGAAAAGGATCACGCCGATTACGCCGAACGGATAAGCGATACCATAGGCGATGGATGCGGCGGATGATTGCGTGGAGTCGATCGCTACCGCCAAACCGGGCGTACTCGTCAATGCCCCGGCGATCAGACCGACGATACTCGGGGTATCGATATCCAAGATATACTTGAATAAGATTCCTGTCAGGCATGCCGAACCGACAATTAATAACGTCAGGATAATGAGTGTCTTGCCTTTGGAACGGAAGGAGTCGAAAAATCCGGGGCCCGCTTGGATACCAATGGTAAAGATGAATAACACCAACCCCATATTCCCTAATTCCTTGGGTATGATAACCCCAAAATGACCGAATAACAGGGCGATGAAAATAACTGCCGATACATCTAGCGAAAGACCTTTGATCTGTATCCGGCCTAGCATGAATCCAAGCGCTATGATCAGAAACAGGGCAAAATAAGAAGACTGAAGTAATGTTTCAAACATGTCAGATAGTTTTGAAGTGAAGCTGTTAAAGATGCAAAATTAAACTTTTTAGTCCATTCAGGCAACGGCTTGGCTGGATTTCTGTACCTTTGTGCCATATTTTAGAAAAGATAAAGTAAAGAGTATAAGCGTGAGACGATATTTTATATATCTGGGGTATAACGGAAAGAATTTTCGGGGTTGGCAGATCCAGCCGAATGGTATGACGGTGCAGCAATCTATAGAGGAGGCCTTGGCCATCTTGATGCGTAAGCCCGTGCCTATTGTGGGGGCCGGCCGTACCGATGCCGGTGTACATGCCCGCTTAATGATCGCCCATTTTGATTGGGAAGGACCGATCGAGGATTTGGCTTTCCTTGCGGAAAAATTAAATAGGCTGCTGCCTAAAGATATCGCCGTTTATAAGATCGTGCCTGTCGTACCGGAAGCGCATGCCCGCTTCGACGCCACTTCACGAACCTATAAATATTATATTACGACCAGGAAAGATCCGTTTAATTATGAGCTGGTTTATAAGCTTCCCGGTCGTTTGGATTTCGAGGCGATGAACGAGGCGTGTAAGGTCTTATTCGATTATATCGATTTTACGAGTTTCAGTAAGTTGCATACGGATGTAAAGACGAATAATTGCCATATCCAACATGCGGGTTGGACGCAAGAAGGGGATATTTGGGTGTTTACGATCCGTGCAGACCGTTTCCTTCGTAATATGGTGCGTGCGATCGTTGGTACTTTATTGGAAGTCGGAAGAGGACGTTTAACGATAGACGGCTTCCGAAACGTGATTGAGGCAAAGGATCGTTGCAAGGCCGGAACCTCCGTGCCGGGACACGCCCTGTTCTTGGTAGACGTCACGTACCCGGAAGAACTCTTTCCTGTGGAGGGTTAAATCATGTGGTTAGCTCTAGCCTTCCTCTCTGCCTTTTTGTTAGGTTGTTACGAGGTCAATAAGAAAATGTCGTTAAATGGGAATGCCGTTATTCCCGTTTTATTCTTCAATACGCTCATAAGCAGTTTGATTTTCGTCCCGTTCATCTTGCTCTCTTTTTATACGGATTGCTTGGACGGGACGATGGTGTATGTACCCCGTGCCTCTCTGGAGGATCACGTGAAGGTGTTGATAAAAGCGGTGATCGTCTTATCCTCTTGGATATCGGGGTATTTTGCCTTGAAACATTTGCCGCTGACGATAACTGGGCCGATCAAGGCCAGCCAGCCCGTGCTTACATTACTGGGTGCGATGCTTCTGTTCGGGGAACGGCTGAATCTATTTCAATGGGTCGGAGTCTTGCTTTCTATCGCTTCCTTTTATCTCCTTTCCTCATCGGGGAAGAAAGAGGGGATTCATTTTGCCCATAATAAATGGATCTTCTTCACGGTCCTGTCTATCTTGACCGGGGCGATGAGCGGATTGTATGATAAGCATTTGATGCGTAGCATGGATGTAATGACGGTACAAGTCTGGTTTAATGTCTATCAATGTGTTATCATGTCATTTATCCTGTTGTTTCTATGGTATCCGAACCGGAAAAAGAGCACGCCTTTCCAATGGCGATGGAATATCATCTTTATCTCCGTATTCTTATGCGTTGCTGATTGGGTGTACTTTTATGCCTTGACATTCCCGGATTCCATGATCTCGATCGTATCGATGGTACGTCGGAGTAACGTATTGGTGACATTCTTGGCGGGAGCCATCTTCTTCCATGAAAAAAACTTAAAGAACAAGGCGATCGACTTATTCCTTGTGTTGTTAGGAATGATATTCCTATATTTGGGGACAAAATAGAAAATTAGATAATGAGACGAGTTATAGTTACGTTGTTGATCTGTGTCTTTGCGTTGGGAATGAACGCACAGGATATGACAAGTGTGTTCACGGCGATGCCAGACCAATACATTCCTCAATTGGAGCACGCTTGGCGAAAGGATTTGGTGGATCTTTATACTTCAGGAAAAGAATCCCGGCTGAAAAATACGATGAATGGCTTTTCTACCTTGCAAAAGCTAACGAACGATTACCTTTTGCTACAGACTACGGAGCGTAGCACGGTAGAGATGAAATTACTTCCCTTGGTAAACAATACCTACGTGGTTTGTATGATCTCTACGGTAAACGGCCCGGTTCCGGATAGCCGTATCGAGTTTTTCACGACCAATTGGGAGCCTTTGGCAACATCCGATTTATTCACGCAGCCAACTTCCGATTGGTATATCAAGCAGGGAATGGATAAGAAAGACGAAGCCTATCAAGAGGCCGCCTCACATTTGGATATGGATTTAATTCAATATCGATTGAGTCCGGATGATCAGACTTTGACCGCCATTTATACGACTCCTCAGTATCTGAGCCAAGAGGCTCGTGAGAAAATAGAGCCGTATCTCAGTGAACCGAAAGTCTATACGTGGCAGAAATATCATTTTCAGTAATTCTTTCCTTATCCATCCACTCCGATATAGTTCATGAGGTTTTACTGCAACCCGCTTTGCAGTACTACTGCACGTGGGTTGCAGTAGTACTGCGATAAAGAGTCTTTTTTTAATGGGTAGGAGAGACTAAGATCCCTTCTTCATTAAAAAGAATCGTTATATCTCGGTCTCCTTGCTCCAGCTCGAACTCATAAGAGAGTCCTTCCGCTTTTTGAATGACATGGATATCATCGATTCGATAAGAGGCATATGCGGAGGCCTTGAATGCGGTCATCACGATATCGGGTACTTGGGAAGAGCGTATTTCCCACTCTGTATATAACCATTTGTTCTGGGTATCCAGCCAAACTTCCTTATGGATATTCTCATGAAGGATATCCACCTCGGTACCTTTTGCCTCCGTATCTATCTCAAGGATTGTCGCTCCCGGATACATCTCTGAAATGAGTTCCTTAATAGCGCTGGGGGTAACGGAGGGACGATGCTCGTTGTCGCCGTTACCATCGGTTACTTCCTTGATGAGAATACCGCCTTCCGTATAATGTAGGTCTGCATCTTGCTCGCCATTTTCAACGTCGAGAACGTAAATGGTACCAGCGTCCGGACGTTCTAGCATATCTACATCGTCTATCTTCCATTTAGCGTATAGGCTTGCCTCGAAACTGTTTTTTACGGTTTGGGGCAAAGCCTTGTAAGGAAGATCGGTCTCTGTCAGCATCCAGTTGCCTTGCGGATCAAACCACGCTTCAGCCTCATATGAACCGGTGTAAAATTCTGCTTTGACATAGCCTGCCTCGTTCTCCCAACTGACACGTTGCGCATCCGGATATTTTGTGTCAAAGGCTTTTGTTACAATACTCTCAGGTGTGAATTTGTCATCATCGTCATCACATGACATGAATACGAATGAGCTGCAAACCAAAGTTGCCATTATGAATGCTTTTGTTTTCATACGATTGATTTTAATTAAAAATATATTAATACTTATCTTAGAGTGTCTATTAGTCATCGATATCAATCAAGTTCCCTTTTAAGTCGAATGTCATCTCAAGACCGTTATCTAGCTTTATCTCATAATCCCGTATCTCTTTTTCTATTTTAACAACCTTATTCGATGAATAGTTTTTCTTGATAAGGTCTTGTATTACCTCCGGAATGATCGCTTGCGGGATAGGGAGCCCATGCCGTTTAATCTCTTTCCATTCTCCTTTATGGTTAAACTCAACATTGGTCCCGTCCGTGAGGATCACGTCGTAACTGCTAATCCGGATCAGATTTTTCTCTATTTGGATATGCGATACCGGGATGTCCTTAAAATGATCCGATATGAATTGGCGGCTGGAAACCGGCAATACGTTGGTGTCACTCGTGATCTTATCGTTGCCGGCACAAGCCATGACAGATAATAATGATAAGACTATCAGTAAATAATTGATCCTTTTCATATGCCTTGTTTTTTATTATACCGCAAAGAAAAGGATGCATTTTGGAAAAAATTGGGAATTTCGGCCGTTAATAGAATAATAATGTGAATGTATGCATACCATTTGCGTATTGGTAATCTATCCGGATCGAATATAGATCGACTATTGATTTGACAATGGCCAACCCAAGGCCCGTCGATTCTTGTTGTTTGCTTTGGCTGGCAAAACGGGCAAATAATAATTCCTTATCAAGGGTTTTGTCGATTCCCGTATTTGCGATCGTAAGCATACGGCGAGAGATCGTGATTCCTATATCCCCTTTCTCGTAATTATGGACATAGGCGTTTTTAATGAGATTGGTGATTAACGTAGTGGCCAGCGATTCATTCATGGTGCATACCAAACTCTCTTTTTCTGAAACTCGTAAGTGGAGAGCTTTTCTTTCGTATATGTCATTAATTCCTTCTAATATCTTATGGATAAGATGATTTAGGCAAATATCCCGGGTCTCGGGGAATTGTTTGTTATCTATCCGAGAAAGTAATAGGAGGGATTTATTCAACCGGATGATGCCGTTCAACGCTTGATGCAAGCCAGCGATCTCTTTCAGTTGATCTTCCGTGCAATCTGGATGTTCGCTTAATAATTCTAATTTGTTCATGCATACGGCCAATGGAGTTTGTAACTCGTGGGCGGCATTCTCTACGAAATGTCTTTGTTTGTTGTATAGCTTGTCACTCTGGTTGACGCTTTCTTGAACGGTCTCGTTTAATATCTTAAATTCCTCGATGGGTGTAGGGTTGTTTAATGGAGGATTATATTTGCCTACTTGAAAACTTTTCAGCCAGCTTAATAGCTTATATAAAGGCTTAAAGCTTCTTTTGAATCCTCGATGGATCACGAATAAGATGCAACTTATCAATGCGATATATAAGACGGCCATGCTCCAGATAATCGTCTCGATCATATCTTCTTGTTCTAAGGTGGATAACTCCAGCGTCAGTTCGTAGAATTTACGATCTTTTGTCATGAAATAAGTGCGTAAGGCACGAACCGGTTCGTATTCTTGCTCTATCTCTATGTATACCGTAGTATCGTAGAACTCGTCCTTATCTAGTTTCGCTTCGCTTTCCGGAACCTCACGAATGTAGTACCGGGTCATGATATCCACATGATCTTTCAGCAATGTGCTGTCCGCTAAGGCGGAGCGGATGATAATCTCTTTGTAGTTCTCAAGGCTGTCATTCGTCTCGTCTTCTACCTCATGTAGAATCATAAGGCAGAAAACACATCCCCAAGCGGCGAAAATGACCAATATGGGGACAAATAAATTGCGGAGGGTGTAATGGATTAGCTTCATATTTATTCCTCGTCGGTCATTTTGTAACCGAAGCCATAGACCGCCTTTATTTCGGGGATGGCTCCGGCGGCTTTTAATTTCTTTCGCAAGTTTTTTACTTGGCTATAGATGAAGTCGAAATTATCGGCTTGGTCTATATAATCTCCCCAGACGGACTCGGCTAAAGTAGCTTTGCTGATCAAACGGTTGGGGTTGGATATGAAATAGTAGAGCAGATCGAACTCCTTACGGTTCAATACGATCTCTTTCCCGTTTATATAGACGGAATGTTTATCGGGATATATCGTTAGGTTCGCTAAAGACAGTTGCAATTCCCCATCTTGTTGCTTGCGGCGGATAACGCTCTTGATGCGGGCGTTCAATTCCGCCAGATGGAAAGGCTTGGTCAGATAATCATCGGCCCCAAGATCTAATCCTGTAACTTTATCCTCGATAGAGTCTTTTGCGGAGATAATGATGATGCTGTCTTTCTTGCGTAAGGCCTTTAATTCCTTCAAAAGGGTAAGGCCGCTACCTCCCGGAAGCATGATGTCTAATACGATACAATCGTAATCATAATCATTTATTTTAAGAGAAGCTTCCCGGAAAGAGGAAGCGCTCTCTATCACATATCGTTCTTTCTCAAGAGAACGAACGATAACTTCTCTCAATGCGTTTTCATCTTCGACTACCAGAATTTTCATAGGCTAGCTTGTTAATCATACAAAGCTACTGAAATATTCTGGTAAAAATCTGGAATAAGAAAAGATTCAGTACCGTTCTACTTCAATAATTGGGCCTCTGAGTTAAACGTGAGGCGAACCTCATTGTTCTCATGCTCTAGTTTGAATACGTAAAATGTTCCCGAAGGCTTGTCTATTTGTGTCACCTCATCTATCTTATATTCATGATAAGCCGAATTTGTTAGGTTGTCCATGATGTCTACGGGAACATCTTCGGCATGGATATCGAATTTCGTGCTTAGCCACTCGTTATTTTTGCCGAGCAGAACCTCTTTCTTAACGCCTTTATCCTTGATGTCGACTTCTACACCTGCGGCATCTTTATCGTAATCGGTAATGGTCGCCCCTGGATATTTCATCTGGATAACCTTTTGAATCGCTTGAGGGACCGATTTGTCATCGGAACCTTGTTTCTTTTGTTGGCAACCTACGGTGAGGAATAAGCAGTAGCTCATGAATAAAATGGCTGTAAATGATACTTTTAGTTTCATAACGTTTAAGTTTTCTATTACAAACAAGCGGGTGACAGGCAAAGTTTTTTCCAAATAAGTTAATTTTCCATGATATGTTTTTCTTCCTTTGTCGTCTTGATTATAGAAATGGAACTTGAGACGTTTAAAATAACCGTACTACCTCTCCGGCAGAAGATGTTGAATTTCTCCCAGAGACTGGTTGAGGACACAGCCGATGCTGAGGATGTGGTGCAAGAGGCATTCATAAAGCTTTGGTATATCCGGGAAAAACTGGATGCCTACCATAGCGTGGAGGCGCTGGCTATGCAGGTTACGAAAAATCTCTCATTGGATAAGATAAAGTTGCGAAAGCCGCAGGGATCGGAGTTGGAGAGCGTTACGTTGGTATCGGATGCGGTAAGCCCCGACGAACAACTGGAGCAAAGGGATGCCGCCGAATGCATACGGCACTTGATCGCCCAGTTGCCCGCTTTGCAGCAAACCATTATCCGGATGAAGGATGTAGAGGGCTATGAGTTAGCCGAGATTGCGGAGATCACGGCTACACCGGTCGAGAATGTCCGGGTGAATCTCTCAAGGGCTCGGAAAAAGATACGGGAACAGTTTTTACAATTAAATAAACAAGAGAAATGGACATAGACGAGTTATTAAACCGATATTTTGAAGGAGAAACCTCTTCGGAAGAAGAGCGGGAACTTCGAGCCTTCTTTACTTCCGGGAATGTTCCGGACAGGTTGGCGGTCTATACGCCTATGTTTGCCTATTTGGAGGAAGAGAGCCGGAAGGAGCGACAGCCGGATGAGGCATTGATTCCGATTGATGAGGATATCCTTTTTATGCTGGATGCGGAAAAGGTGGAGGAAAAGAAGACGTTTACTTTACGATCCGTGTTGTATTTGGTATCCGGTATCGCCGCCAGTTTCTTGCTGCTTTTGGGGCTTAACCATCTGTTGAATCCGGTAGATCCTTGCTTCTGCTCGGATAATTATGTCGTTATAAACGGTCGTTGTTATACGGATATTCATAAAGTTCGCTCCATGGCGCTGGAAGCTTTGCAGGAGGTGGCCACACCTGCGGATGAGTACTTTCCGGAAGCGGATCGTGATGAGGCCGACCGTATGATTATTGATAACCAATTGAACGAGCTTCGTTCTTTATTTGATGATAATGAATAAAAATACTGTAAATATGAGACGGTTCAAATACATGTTATGGTTGCTGGTGGCGGTATTTTGCTTAATGCCTTGTGGTGTCTCGGCTGCCGAGACACAGAAAGACTTGAAGATTCAGGAAGTCTTTCAACGATATGGCAAAAAACGTAATGTCACGATGGTGGAGTTGTCTAACGAGATGTTGGAAACGTATGGCATGACTCGTTATAAGAGTATTACGATCAAAGATGATCCGGAAGCCCTGCGGTTTACCCGCCAATGTCTGGAAGCGGACCAGAAAGGGGCCCGGAAGATCAAAGAGGTGACGGACGATGGAGGGGTAGTCTCCGCTTATTACCAGTTGAAGGGCGTAGAAGCAGATATCAACCGTTTTGTCCTTTTTAAGGTCAGCAAGAAAGGGGTAATAACCTTGGTGTACATTGAGGGAGATTTGGATAGTGATGATTTAATCACGCTATTATTTACGAAGAAAGATTTATAAACAAACAAAACAGATAGGAAGATGAAAAGAATACTTTTAGTCTTAATGGCTTGCTTCCCGGTAATCGGGTTGATGGCCGCTGAGGTTGAGCCTTTGGCTGGGGATACGATTATCACCCTTGAGAGAAAACGTATCGAGGTGAAAGATAATGGCGATCGCATGAAAGTCAGGGTGTATGAGGTAGACGAGGATGGTGATTCCGTGGACGACGAGTTGATCTTCGAAGGGCATTACCGGGACGGACAAAGCTATGAACGCCGTAAACACGTGAAGTCTATCAATATCCCTGTGCCTACTTGGGATAAGGACTTCAATCCGCATTGGGCCGGTTTTGGAATGGGCTTCGCGAACTTTGCGGATGGGAGTTTACATGTAAATGATGTAGACGGAGTCTCCCTTCGTAGTGGAAACTCATTGGAATATAATTTGAATGTATTGGAAAAAGCGTTCCCGTTCTCTCGGTATCGTTGGGCAGTGGTGATCGGTGCCGGTATGCGTTGGAGCCGTTACCGTATAGATTCGAATGAGTATTTCAAGGAGATAGACGGTGTTACGGCTTTACGTCCGGCTCCTGAGGGTGTTACGTTGAAAGCGAGTAAGTTGAATATCACGAGTCTGACCATTCCGTTGTTATTGGAATGGCAACCTAAAAAGCGTTCGAGTGAATTCTTCTTGTCTGCGGGTGTAGTCGGTGTGATCAAGACTTGTTCTTCCTCGAAGATCGTATATAATGACGCTTCCGGTAAAAAGCACAAAGAGAAAATGGATTCCGGTATGAATATCCGTCCGGTAACTATGGATTTCTTATTTCAAGCCGGTTGGGATTGGATCGGTCTTTACGCCAAGTACTCACCGATCGACCTCTTTGAAAATGGGAAAGGTCCGAAGGTGCATCCGGTTTCTATCGGCTTGCAGTTGCATTTGTAGATCGTTGAGGTTTTACGGAAAAAGAATGTACGATATGCCGGATCTTGTTAACCAAGGTTCGGCATTTATCTTGAAAAAACTTATTTTATACTTTTTTGATGGGGATCGGGAAGTATTGCAAACTTATCCGGCGATATGGCCATTTCTTAATCGTGGAAATAAGATGAACTTTGCAATATAAATAGAAGACAAAGTAATAAATAAAAAGGAGGTTCAAGATGGGTTTTATTAAGGTCGGTGCCGTATTGTTCGCAAGTCTTTTGGTAGGAATGGCGAACGCTAGTAATGGAAATAAGAATAATAACAATAAAACAGAAAATAAAATGACAGTAACAGGATTAACACAAGAAGATTTCGTAAAGAAAGTGTATGACTTTGAGACAAACCCGAACGCATGGAAGTTCGAGGGTGATAAACCTGCGGTTATCGATTTCTATGCCACTTGGTGTGGCCCTTGTAAGATGATGTCTCCTATCTTGGATGAGATCAGCAAAGAGTACGAGGGTAAAATCAACGTATATAAGGTGAATGTCGATAAAGAGGCGGATTTAGCGAGTGTTTTCGGTATCCGTAGTATTCCTTCTTTATTGTTTGTACCGATGAAGAAAGAACCGAGTATGGTTCAAGGGGCTATGCCGAGGAATGAGTTGAAGAAATTGGTAGATGATATTTTATTAGAGTCGAAATAACTCGTATAGTGTGTTTTGGGGATTAGTGATGCGGAAGTTTGCTGGGAATAAAGTGAACTTCCGCTTTTTGTTTATATAATATTGTTATCTTTATCCGTCTTAAAATCCGGAAGAAATCTATGGAATATATTTTTAATACTCGCTTAAGAGGTAATATAGCGTTGACCGATTCGTATCACACGAACCTTGCTTTGCAGAAAGATAATACGCTTTACAAGTTTATTTGGGTACAAAGCGGTTCGTTGCAACTGGAGATCGATCACGTACCGACTACCTTAGTGAAAGGTGAGATTATTCCCTTGACTCCTTTGCACCATATCGAGTTCAAGACGATCAATGGCGAGTACTTGACCCTTCTGTTTAACAGTAACTTCTATTGTATTTTCGGACATGACAATGAGGTGTCGTGTAATGGTTTTCTTTTTAACGGGACTTCCAATGTGATGCAATTGAAATTGAGCGAATCCCAAGTTGCCTCTTTGCGCGATATCACCGACAGCCTAACGAGTGAGTACGCCATAAAGGATAATTTGCAAGAGGAGATGCTGCGTATCTTACTGAAACGTTTCATTATTTTGTGCACCCGGATCGCACGTGAGAAGTTTTCGGTAAGCCCGGAACGGGAAAAGGCGTTCGATATGGTTCGCCAGTTCTATGTATTGGTAGATAACCATTTTAAGGAAAAGAAGATGGTCCAAGATTATGCGGATATGCTGCATCGCTCCCCAAAAACCCTATCCAACCTTTTTACGACTTGCGGATTACCTTCTCCGTTACGGATCATTCACGAACGAATTGAGGCTGAGGCCAAACGATTGCTATTATATAGCCAGAAGAGCGCGAAGGAAATCACGGAGATCTTGGGCTTCGAGGATCAAGCCACATTCAGCCGTTTTTTCAAGAAAATGACGGGAGAAAGCGTCTCTGAGTACCGGAAAAGAGAGAAACGGGAATAATTGCTAACTCATCCGGTAAAATCGCCATTTACGGGATAGGTGTTTCTACCGATCTTTGCGGTATAAGTTCAATACTATAAAACAAATAATAAGATGAAAAAGTTGAATGACCTGTTTTACTCGTTTTTGCAAGTGGCGGCCTCTACTCAGAAGCTAGGTATTCATTTGATCCGTATATCGATCTTGATCATATTTGTGTGGATCGGCGGTTTGAAGTTCTGGAATTATGAAGCGGAAGGCATCGTTCCGTTTGTGGCGAACAGCCCTTTCATGAGTTTCTTCTATACGAAAAGCGCTCCCGAATATAAGACGTATAAATTAAAAGAGGGTGAGTTCGATCAAGCGAAGCATGAGTGGCATCAAGAGAATAACACGTATGGCTTCTCTCGTGGCTTGGGAATCTTGATCATGGCGATCGGTATCTTGACTTTCCTCGGCATTTTCTCGCCGAAGATCGGTTTGGTAGGAGCGGGGTTGGCTATAATCATGACGTTCGGGACGTTGTCCTTCTTGGTCACGACTCCGGAGGTCTGGGTACCTAATCTTGGCAGCGGGGAATTTGGTTTCCCGTTATTATCGGGGGCCGGGCGATTGGTGATAAAAGATACGGCGATACTGGCCGGTGCGATCGTGGTGCTGTCGGATTCGGCGCAACGGATCTTGAAAAAGAAATAAGCGAAACAAGAAAAAGGGGAATGGTTTTAATGCCATTCCCCTTTTTCTTGTTGGTTACCGTTTATTCTGTACGATATTCGGGTTTGCGTCGATCTCGCTTTGCGGAATCGGGAGTGCTACCCGGGGATCGGAAGCGTTGATCACCTGTGCGTCGGTAGGTAATTGCGGCAAATGCCAACCGCCCTTGCGGATTACCGGAATATTGTTACGCATGTAATCAAAGAACGCATGTCCTTCGCCAACCAATTCTTTGCGGCGTTCTTTAAGGATTCTCTCTAGGGAAAGCTCGGAGTCGCTAACGGATTTATTGGGGTTGGCTCGGCTTACGATTTGATTCAGGTAGCCTAACGCCTCGCTACGTTTTCCTAGCTTGAAAGCCGCCTCGGCCGCATTTAAGTATATCTCGGACAGACGGATGATGCATAGGTCATTGTCTTGCGGATTGCCGGTCAATACATCTCCTGTTTTTCCGGGATACTTCGCCAGATATTTAGGATGTCCGGTCGAACCGGTTGGAAGGATATCCTCGTCCGGTTTTTGAGGTAAGCGGCATAAGGCATGGCGAACATCATCCGGGTCTTCACCCAGTAAATCCAAGAAATCTTTCGTCAAGACCAAATTGTTCCAATCTTTCACGTTATCGGCATATACCATGGGAGCGCCCTCTCCGCCACTACCGCCGGAAGGCTCGGTAAGCGTAAAGTAGAACTCGAACAGGGATTCGGAATTGAAGTCTTTTCCCCATACGGAGGTATACTCATCGTGCGTGAACAAGGTATAAAGACCTCCGTTATTGATTACTTCTTGAGCGTATTTAAGGGCGTTCTCGTTATCGTTCATATATAAATAGATACGAGATAGAAGTGCTTTCACGCTCCATACATTTTGGTGACCGTCGGATTTGGTTGTAACAAGGTTGGGTAAGGCTTCGGTCAGGTCTTTGATCACTTGGTTGTAGCATTCGGCTACCGTGTTGCGAGACGGTTGGTGAGTCGGCAACTCCGTCTTGATCTCGATGGGCACACCCAAGGACGCCCCATTATCCAGTGTATAAGGCATGCCAAAGAGGCGGGTTAAATCGAATAAGGCCAAGCCACGCATAGCCAACGCCTCTGCTTTTATACGGGCGATTTCTTGCGTGTCGGAGGTTTGGACGCTACCGTTGTCTATTTTCTCGATTAAGCTGTTCGCTTGATGAATCACGATATAGGGTTGGTTCCATACTCTCGTGATATTAAAAGCGTCGTCGGCGGCTACGTTGAACAGATAGTACGGAGATACACGTCTGCCGGGACCTTTGTCAATACGAGCTTGTACGTCTTCGCCACGGCAGTCGGCATAATAGAGGTAGTTGTCTCCATAATAACTATGCTCGGATGCTATGCGATAGATTCCATTTAATGCGGTTTTAGCGTCTTCCAGTGACTGAATAGCGTTATCGCTGGTCACGGAAGTGGAGGGATCCAGATCCAGCCAATCTCCGGAGCAAGCCGTGAATAAGAAAGGAAGAGCGCTTACGATATATTTAATTGACCATTTCATTGTATTTCTTTTTTATCGAATGAATTGTTGTGTTTAGAAATTAACTTCCACGCCGAAGCTAAAGGTTCGCATGGGCGGTGTCTCACAGAATACCTCGCCGGATACGGGCACTTCCGGATCATATTGCTTCCATTTCGCCCAAGTCAGCAAGTTGCTGCCGGAGAAATAGACACGGACTTTATCCAGCAAGACTTTATCGGTCCAGTTATGAGGCAGGGTAAACCCGAACGTCAGGTTCTTTAACCGCAAGTGATCCGTACTATGTACGAAGCGAGAGGAACCACCGCTCACTTTGTCGGAGCGTCCCAATACGAAACGGGGAATGTCGGTGATATCACCGGGCTTTTGCCAACGGTCTAACTCATAGATGGGCAGATTACGGTTTCCTTCGCTGGCTCCGTCTGTCTCGATATACGTACCGGTCTTGTCGAAAGAATAGCCGCCCAACGAATAAGAGAGCGTAAAGGCCAAGTCGAACCATTTATAAGAAAGGATATTGGTAAGGCCGCCGGATATCTTTGGATCTACTTGTTTATAAGGAACCGCTTGCGCCTCATTGACATCTTGGGTCAAGGTGCGGTCTAGATTGCCGTTCTCGTCTTCCGTATTTTTATAATACAGCGCATTTCCGCTCGAGGGATCTACCCCGGCGAATTCCTTTACATAGAATGTATTGAATGGCAATCCTATTTTCCGGATAAACCAACTACTTTCTACCACTTGATCGAGATTACCATCAAGGGCCACGATCTTATTCTTGTTATGTGTCAAGTTCAATACCGTAGTCCAATTAAAATCTGCGTTCGAGATATTCAAGGAACGAACCTCCAGCTCGACACCTTTATTGTTTAACTGCCCCAGATTACCCAGATAGTTCAGGAATCCGGTCGTGGCGCTGATCGGACGGTTGTAAAGCAAATCCTTGGTGTCACGATTGTAATACTCGAGCGTTACGAAGATGCGATCGATAAACGCGAGGTCTAGCCCGAGGTTCATATTATAGTTTTTCTCCCATTTTAGATTGGGATTGGCTTGTGTGCTTTCATACGAACCGGGGTTATCCATATAGTTCTTTCCGTAACTATATAAACCCATATAACCGTAATAAGATCCCGGCTGATTACCGTTCACGCCATAAGAGGCACGGATCTTGACATCGCTCAACACCGGCTTTACGGCTTTCATGAAATCCTCGGCTCCCAGATGCCACATGCCTGAGACCGACCAGAAATTACCCCAGCGATGCTCCGGCGCCAATCGGGAACTACCATCCCGGCGGAAACTTCCGGCGATATAATACCGGTTGTCGTAATCGTAATTCAAGCGGGTTAGATAAGAAAGCAACCGATAATCCTGTGTAGAGGATACGAAACTGTTTATAACGGCGGCATTGTCCGGCTCGAATAATTGGTCGGACGGCATCTTGCTTTTCTCACCGGCGGCTTTATCCGTCTGGAAACTTTCCGCCTCATAAGCGGCTAGTACATCCAGATGATGTTTGTTGGCGAATGTCCTCACGTAGTTCAACGAGGTAGAAGAGATCAATTTCCCGTATTCGATAAAACCTTTGGACGATTGGGCATCGCTACCGCTCTTGGGACCCGCCCCGCTTAATGCGTTGAAATAGCGGGCATCCTTCTGGATGCTATAATCATAGCTGAGTACTTCCTTTAATTTAAGTCCTTTGATAATCTCTACCGCACCGTGCGCCGTACCGAAGATACGGGTCATACGAACCCGGTTATAGTCGGTACGCATATCCCGCAAAGGATTTACGTTCGTTCCGGGATAGGTATTGGCGTAGGAACCATCCTCGTTAAATACCGGGTAGGAGGGAGGAGTGGCTACCGCCATGCAATAGAAAGGATTGATACTGGATGTACGTTCCTCGTTCATCTCTTGATTCACTTGCGAGAACATGAGGTTCGCTCCGGCCTCGCCTCGTTTGCCGATCTTTTGTTGCACGTTAAAGCGTCCGGAGTACCGTTCCATCGATGAGTTCTCCACCAGACCCTCTTGTTTTTGATAACCCAAGGAGCTGTAGACCGTCGTGTTCTCGGAGCCTCCGGAAACGGAAGCCTCGTAATTTTGATGTACGGCCCGTCTCATCAACACGTCTTTCCAATCGGTATAGCCTAAGGCGGGAACAGAGGTGTACGCCCCGATATTGGCGTTGGCGTACTCTTCCGGAGTCTGGGTGAAAGATGCGGGATCTTTGGCGATCTGGTCTTGCGCGTAATTAACCAAGCCTTCATAAAGTAGTTCCCGGCGTTGCTCTCCGTTGAGGGTCGGGCGGAAGTCTACCGCGGCGTCCGAGAATCCGGCGCTAGCGTTCAACGTGACCCGGGTACGTCCTTTCGATCCTTGTTTGGTCGTGATCAAGATAACACCGTTGGCCGCACGGGAACCGTAAAGGGAGGCGGCGGCGGCATCCTTGATAACCGTGATATTCTCGATATCGGAGGGATTGATCGTACTCATGATGTTGGTCTTGGCATTGTTCATGTAGGAGGCCTCCGAACCGCTTCCGGTACTTAGGTTGCCCGAGGTGACGGGAACTCCGTCTATCACGAACAAAGGTTCGTTCGATGCGTTGAACGAGCCCATACCACGGATACGGATGGATGCGTTCGCTCCCGGTTGCCCGGAGCTTCCCGTGATATTGACACCGGAGGTCATGCCTTGTAGTTTCTGTTCTATGGAAACCACCGGCATCTCTTTCAGTAGGTCAGCCCGTAAAGTGTTGGCGGAACCGGTAAAGGAAGAACGTGAGAAGTTACCGTAACCGGTTACCACGACCTCATCGAGGTTCATCGCCTCCGGTTGTAAAGCCACGTTTAAGATACCGCTTTTCGGGATAGGTACTTGGGTCTGCTTCATGCCGATGTAATCCACAATAATGAATTTGGCGTCAGGATCAACTTCCAGCGTGAAATGCCCGTCAAGATCGGTCTCTGCTCCCGACAGGCTCCCTTTTACGATAACGGTCGCTCCGATCAGAGGCTCCTTGTCCTCTTGGGAAATCACCGTTCCCTCGATCTGTCTTTTTTGTGCATACGCTACCCCGGGCAATAGAAGTAGACATAGGAATAGTATGCCCCATGTTTTTACATTTCTCATCTCTTTTTGTTTAAAACGTCTTATTAATACCTATACTAACTAGAGGATTATCTGAAAAAGGCGTGCCAGATGTGATAAATCCTGTAGGTTTCTTTATAATTGTTTTCTTATGAGATTATTACGAAAAGCTTTGAATACGGGTGTGGAGGTGGCATTGTGTAATATTTCCTCATTTGATGTGCAATTTTTCTACACTACTTGTTATCTTTGTGAAAGATGATTTAATAGGATTCGTTTATGGACACAAGAAAGATTGAGGATGTTCCTTTCGAGGAAGTACATGAGATACAAAGATATGGGACTTATTTCTCGGAGAAGAGTTTCTGGAAGAAGATAGAGCGGGTAGCGAAGAAAGTGGGGGCTACGGTATTGCGTCCTGTCTTCACGCTGTATTATATGTTGCAGGATGAAAAGGTGTCTCTTCAACATAAGGCTTATATAATCGGGGCTTTAGGATACTTTATATTGCCTTTCGACTTGATCCCGGAGAGCGTGCTCCCCATTATCGGCTTCACGGACGATGTGGCGGTGATGACTTTCGTATTGAAAATGGTGAAGGATAGCATTACACCGGAGATCCGGAGAAAAGCGGATCAGAAAATACTGGATCTATTTCCTGATCCGGCTTGATAGGGCGTTATAGCAACGGGCGAATATCGGGAAGCTCCTCGCTTCCCTTTTTCATTTCCGGAAGGAGGATTAAGGGGATTTCCGGGAATTTGGCCTTTAGATACTCCAAGGTATTCGCCTCGATCAGCGGGTCGATGCTTGGATATTGGTTATAGACGATGGCTTTTACCTCGATGCCGTATCGCTCGCAGGCGTACAGGCTGAGCAAAGTATGATTGATACTTCCCAGCTTGCCGGACGTGACTAGTATCAGGGGATACGCCTGTTCCTTCACATAATCGATCGTAAGGGATTCCATGTCGTTCGGCACCATCAGTCCTCCGGCTCCTTCCAGTAGTACATACTCGTAGGTCTCTCGCAATCGCCGGGTGGATTGGGTGATCGTGTCTAAATCGATACGTCTTCCATCTTTCGCCGCCGCCATATGGGGAGAGCAAGGATAGGTGAAGATATAAGGACAAGTCAACCCTCGCGTGTCCTCGTCGGTAAAGGGTATCCCTTGGATTTGGCGGTGTGCCTCGATATCCTCCGATACGTGCTCGCATCCGGTCTGTATCATCTTTTGGGTGATCACTTTCTTTCCGGCTTTCGCCAATGCCTTGGCGATCATTCCGGTGGCTACGGTCTTTCCGACGTTCGTGTCTATGCCGGAGATAAATAATACATTTTCTTTCGTTTGATGGCTCATTGTTCTGTTGTTTAAATAGTTGCTTGATTAATCTTTTGTCTCTATGGATATTCCCCCTTGTCTCTAAGAGATTTATTCCTTTTCTTCTGTGCTATTGATCTTTTCACCCTTGTGAAAAGAACGTATCACCTAGGTGAAAAGATCGTTTCACCCTTGTGATACGATCATATCATATAGGTGAAAGGATCAATACTTCGGAAGAGGCGACCTACCTCACCTTTATCTTTTGACCACTAAGATATAGAGTGGACGGTAAGTTAATGTGACTCCACCATCCGCCGAGGGGAATCTCTCTTGATAATCCCGGCAGAAACGTTCCTGTTTTCCCCGTGTCCAGACGCGAGAGGCGTTGGCCGTGACACCCGTGTACTTTAGATGTCTTAGCACCTCCAGCGGGTGCCGGAAGGTCAGGGCGATATTTCCTTCCTCTTCATGGACGATCCGGAAGTAGGTGGATAACCACTCCCTTAATTGTCCGGCGGTAGGATAGGTGAGCCCTTCTCCGGTCAGTTCCTTGATCTCGTGAAGGTTGTCCGGCGTGAAGGTGTTGAAAGCCAGTATGCCTCCGGGCGATAGGGTGGACGATAGCTTATGGAGGAAACGCGGAAGGTCTTTCATCCATTGCAGGGCGGAGGCCGAGGCAATCAAGTCGAACGTGCCGGGAAAAGCCAGTCGCTCGGCATCACCGGCCAAGAATAGAGGAGGGGCGGAAGGAAACAACTCCTCGATGGCGCTTTGCCAAGTCTCGCAAAGATCGTTGAGTACCCATTCCTCGATTTGGCATTCTTGTTTTAATAAACGGGTGAATCCGCCGCTTCCGCAACCGATTTCCAGCACCCTGCGGAAATGAGAGGAGGTGTATACGGTCAATAGCTGTACCAGATGGGCGCATATCCGTTTCTGGGCTTCCGCGTGATCGTCGTATGTATTCACCGCTTGGCTGAAACGCCGGCGGATCCGTTCTTGTTCGATCACTTCCATAATTCGTTCCATGATTGATAGTGGTAAAAAGGAAGATGAGGCGCCTTGATCTCTTGGATGGGGCAACGGCCTTGCCAGTAGTTCCGGAGGTTGGTTGCCGGGAATATCTTATCTTCGGTGGACAGGATGGCTTGATCCCAGAAGGCGGATATCCGCGGATCGGCTGATTCGAGCTTTTCCGGGAGGATCTGATTATATAGAGATTCCAGTTCCTCCTTGATCTCTTCCAGCGGACGTGGTGAGAGTTCCGAATAGCGATTGAATGTCTCCTTGTCTCCGCACATCCTGCGGTTAAAGCGACGCATGCCTTCCTCGCTGATATGATGGAGGGTTCCCTCGAAGATTGCGGTCGGGATGCCTAGCGTATCGTGCATGGGAAAAGGGGTACCGTTCAGGGCGGTCGCCGTGGTAAAGGATCGGTGGCCTGCCCAGAGCCGGGTGGCTACCCATACGCCTAAAGACCAAGCGACCAGATGCACCTCCTTATAGGGGGCGAACGTCTCTTCGAACCCGAGCGTCCTGTAATCGTAGGCAATCCATAGGTCTGTCTGCTCCGGTACTTCCAGATGGCGGAAAAGCTCCGGCGAGGTGGACCAGCCGGCGAGACAGAGGATCAGACTAGGGGATCGCTTATTTATTATCTTATCTATATACATACTATCAATTCAATTTATATACGTATAATCTATCCGAGATTGTAGAGACGGGGCGTGCCCCGTCTCATCCCCTCAAAATAGTAATTTAAGAATATATCAGTCGGTGGGAGACGGGGCACGCCCCGTCTCTACAATCAGTTGATGCATATTTTTTATCGTGAGGTTTGCCGTAAGGGAGAAGCGGATACGGGAGGTACCTTTGGGCACTGTCGGCGGGCGAACCGGGAGACAGTAGAAGCCTTTTCGTTGTAGCTCTTCCGCTTTCCGTACGCAATCCTCGCTCTCTCCCACGATGAAAGGGATGATGTGGCTTTGGCTGATCTCGCCTCCTTTGCCCGTTAAAGCCTCCGCCAGCAATCGGCTATACGCTAGAAGATTCTCCCGTTCCTTCGTGAACGAGGGGAGTTGCTCCCAGATGAAGGAAGTCCATGCGATTTGGAACGGTGGCAGGGCCGTACTGAATATGAGCGGTCGCATCGTATTGACCAGATATTCCCGTATCGTACGGGAACAAACCAAATAGGCCCCCATAGACGCTAACGCCTTGCCGAAAGTACCGACCAATAGATCGATCTCTTGGATACAGCCTTGCTCCTCAGCGATACCTAGCCCCGTCTTTCCACGGGCTCCGATGGCATGAGCCTCGTCTACGTACAATAGGATATTGGGATATTGCCTTTTGATAGCTATCAGGCGGTTTAAGTCCGCTACATCCCCGTCCATGCTGAAAATGCTTTCGGTCAAGATGATGATCGTCTCGTATTGACAGGCGTTCTTTTGTACGAGGCGTTCCAGTTGGTCATAGTCGTTGTGGCGGTAACGGAGGAATGGGGAACCACTCAGCAAGATGCCATCGATGATGCTGGCGTGCACCAGCTTGTCGGCGAGTAATAAGGTCTGTTTATCGGTTAAGGCCGGGAGGATTCCGGTGTTGGCATGATAGCCACTATTGAAGATCAATGCGGCTTCCCGGTCGAAGGAGCGGGCGATCTGTTTCTCCAGTTTCGTATAGACGGAGAAATTACCCGTCAGCAAGCGGGATGATGAGGAGGAGTAGGGATAGAAGCGGTCTTGTGTGGATGCTTGAAACTCCTCTTGTAAATCCTGCCGGCTGGCTAATCCAAGATAATCGTTGGAAGAGAGATTCAGCATACGCATTCCCTCTTTTAATATCCATATTCCTTGATGCTCGACTTCCGGTAGGTGCCTAAGATTCCCGGAGGCTCGTAAAGCCGTAAGTTGCTCGTTATATGATTTCATATATCTATATATTACCCGGTTGTAGATATGTTAATTATGCGTTAATACTCTCAATAATCCGGAGGTTAGTCTGGATAGTTCATACGTGGAGATAACGAAAGGAGGCATGAGATAAACCAGCCGTCCGAATGGACGTACCCATATCCCTTCCTCTACGAATCGACGTTGCAATACCGCCATATCCACCGGATGCTTCATCTCGATCACCCCGATCGCCCCCAATACCCGTACCTCAGCGACTTCAGGCAGTTTGGCGGCTGGCGCTAACTCCGCCCGCAATTGTTCCTCTATAAGCTTCACTTTCTCCTGCCAATGACTGGCGATCAATAAAGAGATCGAGGCCGAAGCGATAGCGCATGCCAAGGGATTTCCCATAAACGTAGGTCCATGCATAAAGCATCCCGCCTCGCCGGAACAGATCGTGTCGGCTATCGGCTTTGTCGTGATCGTGGCGGAAAGCGTAAGATAACCTCCCGTCAATGCCTTTCCGATACACATGATATCGGGTTCGACTCCCGCATGTTCCCATGCGAACAACTTTCCGGTACGTCCGAAGCCTGTCGCTATCTCGTCGAATATCAATAAGACGTTATACCGCTCGCAAAGTTCCCGGGCACGAATGAGGAAAGTGGGGGAGTAGAAATACATACCTCCTGCCCCCTGTACGACCGGTTCCAAGATCAAGGCGGCGATCTCGTCGGCATGCCGCTCTAGTAAATCCCGCAAGGGAGCCATGGCCTCCTCTCTCCATTCCTCGCCGAATCGGACCGAAGGTTGAGGTATGAAGTATTGGATGGGTAGGCTTCCGGAGAAGATCCCATGCATACCTGTCACCGGATCGCATACCGACATGGCGTGCCAAGTATCCCCGTGATAACCGCTACGGATCGTGGCGAAGGTATGTTTTCCCGGTATGCCTTTGGACTGCCAGTATTGGATCGCCATCTTTAAGGCTACCTCCACGGCGACCGAGCCGCTATCCGCTAGGAATATCTTTTCTAGGGAAGGGGGCAATAGCGGTAGTAATTTAGCGGCCAACTCGACAGCCGGCTCGTGCGTGAATCCCCCGAACATGATATGGCTCATCTTATCCAGTTGGGTTTTAGCCGCCGCGTTAAGTACCGGATGGTTGTATCCGTGGACTGCCGCCCACCAAGAAGACATTCCGTCTATTAGCTCCCTGCCGTCCGCAAGGGTTATCGTTACGCCCTCCGCTTTGGATACCAGATAGACGGGAAGTGGATCGATGGTCGAGGTGTAGGGATGCCATAGATGATCCCGGTCGTATTGTAAAAGTTCGGTTGTTGTCATTTTTCCCAATCGGTGTTTTCGGTGAGTGAATAGCCTTCGGAGGTAAATAAGACTTTGTCTTCCTCTACCTTGCTTCCGATAGTCGTTAATAAGTCTCCGATGATCGCAGAGTTAATCCCTATATATAGGGATTTCCGTTGCGTGGCCTCGCTTAATTGTGCCCGTCCGCCGGAGAAACGGAGAAATGCGTTCGGATTGATCAAGCGGAAAAGGGCGATCGTTGTTAGCCATTCCTCTTCTTCTAGGATCTGTGTATTCTCCATAGGAGTTCCCGGTATCGGCTGTAATAAATTGAGAGGGATGGATAAGATACCTTCTTTTTGTAAGAAACAAGCCATCTCGATTCGCTCCTCCATCGTCTCGCCCATGCCGATAATACCACCGCAGCAGATGCGGAAACCGATTTCCCGGGCGGTATGGATGGTTTCCATCTTCTGCTCGATCGTATGCGTGGAACAAAGTTGACGGAAATAGGAAGGGGCGGTCTCGATATTGCAGTGATAATTCTCCACTCCGCTATCGTAAAGCGATTGGAGTTGGGAGCGGGTTAGCAATCCCATGGAGGCACAGCATTTAATATCGCTTTGCCGCTTGATTTGCCGGATCGTATCGGTGATCTGTTCCAATTCTTTATCCGATACTCGCTTACCGCTAGTCACCAAGGCAAAACGCCGGATGCCCTGTTTCCGGTTATATACCGCATGATAGACACATTCCTTGGCCGGAAGCAAAGGATATAAGTTTACGAGGGTCTTGTAATGTCCCGATTGTGCGCACCATTTACAATCCTCGCTGCAATTACCGCTTTTGGCGTTGATGATGGAACAAGTGTCGAACTTATTCCCCATAAAATGGCGGGTGATTTGGTGGGCGGCCTCGTAAAGCGCCTCTTTGTCCGGGTGATTCGCCAAGCTTAAAGCCTGTTCCTCAGTAATCTTCCCACCCTCTAGGATGTACTGCTTTGCTTCTTCTATTGTCATTTTCTCTCATTTAATAATTCCGTGTATATATATACCCAGTTGTAGAGACGGGGCACGTCCCGTCTCTACAACCGGATGGAAATAAGAAAGGCGGGAAGTATTCTTTCGGATACTTCCCGCCTTTACTATATTATATAATGTATAGTGAGCTACACGATGAGCCGGATGAGCGATCTCATTTGATACCGATACCGGGAGTAATGCCGTAAACAGTCCATGCGATACCGCGAGGCTCCGTTTGTTCTCCTCGGTATTCTCCCTCTCCTCGTCATCCTCTTCGAAAAATCCGTCCGTGAACGTACCGATACCGGTATGTAAAGACTGGTTCTTTTTCTCGAAGCGATCGGCTACAGAAAAGGATAATTGTCCGATCGTAACAGCCCTCTGTACACTGATGAAAGCCGCATACGCCTTCCGGCTCCATCTTCTGAAACGGAGTGCCTGCGAACGATATGTATACGACTTCCTCATCCTCTAATTTTCAATTTTCAATTGTCAAGCCACTTTATCCAGTTTCTTCATGATAGAGAACATGAACAACGCAGACAGTAAGCAAAGAACGATCAACACGCTCCATACCATCCATAATTGCATGCTTCCCCACAAATAACCGATGATAGCGACCAGATAGTTACCGATAGCCGTAGCCACGAACCAACCACCCATCATCATACCTTTGTATTTAGGAGGAGCCACTTTGGATACGAAAGAGATACCCATCGGAGAAAGCAATAATTCGGCGAAGGTCAATACCAGATAAGTCGAGATCAACCAGTTCGGAGAAACCAATACCTGCAATTTGCTATCCGCCGCTAAAGCGTCCGGTGTAGGCAAGCCCATAGAACCGATCGCTAAGATCAAGAAACCGCAAGCGGCGATCATCATACCCAATCCGATCTTACGAGGAGCGGACGGCTCTTTCTTCTTATTAGCCAGATAACCAAAGATCGCCAACGATACCGGAGTCAATACAACCACGAAGAACGGGTTAAATTGCTGGAAGGTCTGCGGAAGGATCGTTACGGTTTCCGGCATAGCCATATATTTGATACCTAGAGCGGCCAATGCGGCCACGGTCACGATGCTGGCGATCGTCTTGCCTTTGCTCGTTGTGGATTGTGCGATAGCGAATCCCCCATACACGGCGATAACCAATAACGTTAAGTTAATCACATCAAAGCCGATACGATCCAACCCGGTCACTTGGTTGGCCGTATAGTCGCGAGCGAAGAACGTCATCGTCAGACCGTTCTGATGGAAAGCCATCCAGAAGAACAATACCACGGCGAATACCAGCAGCAAGGCGGTGATACGTTGTTTCGTCTCGGCAGGTGACAATTCCTCTTGCGGAGCGTGGGAAGCCTGTGCTTGTTTGGTATTGACATCCGCATGCTTAAAGGTAGAGCGGAATCCCATATAGATAGCCATCGATATGATCAATGAGATACAAGCCACACCGAATCCATAGTTGTATGCCTCGGACAACTTCTCGATATACGTGGAACAGAACGTAGCCATATCGCCGGTGAAACCTTGTGCGCTTTGCAGAGCGGCGAGTGCCTCTTTGTTCTCTGCGGAGATGGTTCCGTTTAAGAATTGGTGAGCGAGTGCCGGAATTTGTGACTCGTAGAAAAGGTTGTACTTACCCAACATCCAGTCTGTCATTTTAGTGGCAGCCGTAGGTGCGTACATGGCACCGATATTAATCGCCATATAAAACAAACTAAAGGCTTGGTCACGTTTACTTCTATATTCCGGGGCATCATAAAGATTACCTACCATCACTTGTAAGTTACCTTTAAATAATCCGGTACCGCAAGCGATTAGCGCTAGCGAGCCGAACATCATGATTTTTCCCGAGGCGGCATCTGTTGGGATGGCTAATAAAAGATAACCGACAAACATGATGATGATACCCGAGGTAACCATCTTTCCATAACCGAACTTATCGGCCATCATACCGCCAATCAATGGCATAAAATACACGAACGCTAAGAAGCTAGCGAAAATCGTTGATGTCTCAGCGGCCGTATAGCCGAATTTCGCTTGCAAGAATAGTGTGAAAATCGCAAGCATCGTGTAATAACCGAAGCGTTCGCCCGTGTTCGCGAGTGCTAGGGCATAGAGACCTTTAGGTTGTCCTTGTAACATGTGTTTTAGATAATATTAGTTTATACTTATTGAATAATTTGCTTTATGGCGCCGGTTTCCGGATAGAAAAGAACCTTGACAGGGGCTTTCTTATCCTCAAACATAACAGGGGCTAATCCTTCCCGTGTTCCGAATTGAGTGATTTGGGCCTCTCCTTTGTAGAGTGTTTTTTTGTTCATTAGTATTTCTATGCTGGCTTTTCCCGGAACATTGTAGACGATTCCTTTCAATGATTTGTCTTTCTTCTCGGCTTCCTTGGCATCAAGGATCGGAGCTCTTTCTGTCGCTTTCAAGTTCATATAGACAGGGGTACCGCCCAAATCGTCAGCGTCTACGATACCTAGCTGCTTGGAGAAACGGAACAATACTTCTTTGTCTAGGTTGTCGTGAGGGATAATGCTTACCTCATAATGCTCGGTTTCTTTGGTCAAGATTCCGGTGAATAGGTTTGTTAATGCTTTTTCTTGCTCCTCCAATTGCTGGATCACCAGTTTCATGGCTTCACCATCGGGGGGTAAATTATCCGCCTCGCCGGTCAAGATGTTCAAACGGCTTTCCCGGATACGGTAAATTTGTTTAGCGGCCACCTCCGCTTGTTTGGCGGTGGAGCCTGCCATTAGTAATTCCTCCGAGAAAACGGAAGCGTCTGTCACTTTTTGCTGAGGACCTTTATTTTTCTTTACAGCATCTAGCTCGGATTCAACAGGCGTATATTCTGCGTTTATCGAGCATAATAATCCATCTTCGGTAAGATAAGCGTAAGGGGCGACCGTACCTTGCTTGAATTCTACGATATAGGTATTATCCGCATCGGGTAATCCCCGGTTGATCAGACTGATTTTTCCGAGGTCGAAATAAACCTTGTCTTCCGTGACTGCATCCTTTACGCCTAGATACTTCTCTGCATATTGGTAGTAAGGCCCGGCTTTGCAAGTTACTTTCGTCACTTCGGCGTCTACGACTAGCGAGGTCTTGGGCAACGAGTAGGTGATTCCGAAATTATTGGCTTTTACGGCGTTCTTTTTTACCACCTTGGTTTGTGCCATAAGCGGCATTCCGAGGAGTAAACTAGCTATAATGATTATATTCTTCATATCCCAGTTTATTTAATTCTGTATATTATTGGGCAAAACTAGGAAATATTTTGCTTAAAACCAAATGATTTTGAAAACATGGGGTTGCCTTGAAATTGTACATTCAATAACCTTCTGGTAAAGATTTTAAATATCTACGTAAATAGGTGAGTGCCGTTAGGATTAAATGGCGTGTATGAAAAAAGGGTACGCTGAAAATACTTGGCGTACCCCTTCTTAAAATAAACTAATCTCTTAATAATTGTCGTTTTGTATCAAGGATCCTCCTACGAAGTCAATCTCGTTTTGAGGGATTGGGTAAGGCCAAGTCTTGTCGGTGACATTACTTCCTGCTCCGGAATACTTACCTTCTTCAGTTTTGTTGAAAGCCTGCATTGTCTGGACAAAAGTACCCCAGCGGAGTAAATCAGTATAGCGACGTCCTTCGCAAGCTAACTCTACGCGTCGTTCGTGACGTACGGCTTTGCGTAAATCGTCAGTGACCTTTATTTTATATTTTGAATTAAAGATCTCTTCCGTAACTTTTTGATCCTCTGTTACATTGAATTTTCGATACTTAGCAAAACTATCGGTCGGAGAGGTGGTAACAAATGCCCTATAACGTACTTGGTTGATTAAGTCTACAGCCAATTGTTTATTATCACCGGTCTCGATCAAGCATTCCGCGTACATTAATAAAACATCTGCGTAACGAATGTAATAGAATGACCAATCTGTTTCTTGTAAATTACCCGTAGGTCTTCTGGAATAATCGATCCAATGCTTACGGCTATGTTGTCTGGGGAAATTATCGTAACCAGAATAATCATGAGTTTCTGTCGTTTCCATATCCGCTTTATAGAACACGTCACCATGAGAAATAATCGTATGTGTCAAGCGAGGATCTCCTACCTCATATTCATTCACTAGATCGTTGGTGGGACATTCGCCTCCCCAACCACCGGTAGCATTTCGTCCCATATCCATTTGCGGACCCACGGAGGCTAATGAATTGTAAGGGGGTTGGTAAGAACGTAATGTAATAAATATAGCCTCTTTTGACATGTAGCCATTTGCCTTGCTATTGAATAAAGTTTGATAGTCGGGAACCAATTCGTAGGCTCCACTTTCTACAACGGCTTTTAGATCTGATTTAGCACCCTCATAATCTCCAAAGAATATTTTTACACGAGCTCGGAACGACAGGGCGGCCTCATGTGTAATGCGCCCTAGTTCATCCGCGCTTAGATTTTGTGCCTTGGGTAATTGATTTCCATTGATGGCTGCATCTAAGTCGGAAAGGATAAATTTTTGTACATCAGCCTTATCCGCTTTTGTGATAGCGCTTTTGTCTTCTGCTCCTAAAGGTTTGTCGATAATAGGAATATTGGCGAATACGCTTGCTAAGTCGAAGTAATAAAAAGCACGCATGAATTTAGCTTCCGCTATCCAACGCTCTTTTGTTGCTGCGCTGACGAAAGAACCACCGCTTGCGATAAGTTCAGTTTCTGGAGTTACATTCGCCAAGAACACGTTACAATTTGAAATCGCCACTTTGTAACGGTGGTTCCAAAGATCGGTCAACATAGAATTGGTTGTCGGAGGATTACCTCTTGTTAGCTCTGTTATGGTAACACGGTCTGCCGCATCTGAGCCACCTTTGGAACAATCATCTGTAATTTGATCGCCAAGGTCGAACCACATTTGCTCAAATGTCCAAATATCCAGCATCGGTTGGTAACAGTTTACTAATAGCTTGTATCCTGCGTCTTCCGTTTTTAAGAAGGTAGACTCGTCCATGGAACCCATAGTCGGACGATCCAAAAAGTCTGAGTTACAACTTACTACAAGAACCCCTGTTAGTAGTGCCATAAGACACGATTTGCTTCTATTTATAATTGATTTCATAATTATATCAGTTTTAAAAATTATAGTTTCATGCTAATACCAAACATAAACGTTCTTGCTTGCGGATAATATCCCATATCAACGCCCTTATAAATGGGATTTTGATTGAACTCTCCGATTTCCGGGTCTAATCCGGAATATCCGGTAATCGTGAATAAATTCTGAGCTGCGACAAATACTCGCAAATTGTTAAGCGTGATCTTCTTGGTGATAGAAGATGGAATCGTGTAACCGATCTGTAAATTCTTCAAGCGTACATAAGAACCGTTCTCAACAAACCATTCAGACATTTCTCGGTTTAAACGGCTATCGGCATCAATTGCGAAATTCTCGTTTGTACTACCTGCCCCATTCCAGAAAGTTGTCAGGATATCTTTTGGTGCATTGTACCAACCTACACCACCATAGAGGTCATATTTAACGATATTTAATAGGTCATTTCCAACCGATCCTTGGAAGAATGCGGAGAAGTCAAAACCTTTATATTCAGCTCCAAGTGTTAAACCAAATGTGAAATCGGGGTGTGGATTACCGATCATCGTGCGATCTTCATCATCTAATTTACCATCTTTATTCAAGTCCATGAACTTTAAGTCTCCCGGTTTGGCATTAGGCATTACGACTTGATCGTTATTCTTATAATTATCGATCTCCTCTTGTGTTTGGAAAACACCATCTGTCTTATATCCATAATAATATCCAATAGGTTTACCTACTTCTGTCATGGTATAAGTATAATACCCCAAATGAACTCCTTTACCCGGGATATTCGCTTCGCTTCCTAGGTCTTTGATCTTATTCTTGTATGTAGAAACGTTTCCATTCAAGTGGTAAGTAAAGTCTTGTCCGATTTGGCCATCATAACCGATCGAAACCTCAAAGCCTTTGTTGCTAATGCTACCTGCGTTTACCCACGGTGTATTAGGGAATCCCAAGCCTGCGGGACTAGGAACTTGTACAAGCATATCTTTCGTATCACGAGAATAATAATCGAAAGTGGCTCTTAAGGCTCCATTGAAGAAGGCGAGATCTAAGCCTAAATCTAATTGGCGAGTTGTTTCCCATTTCAGATTAGGATTACCTACTTGTGAGCGTGAAGCGAATAGTACGGGATTACCAGATCCTAGCATATAATACTGTGCATACCACATGGAAGGATTACCGTTACTATATTGGCTCAGATAAGCTCCGGATGGAATCGTTTGGTTTCCAATCTCTCCCCAACCTGCTCTTAATTTTCCTTGCGACAACCAACTTTTCGTACTCTCCAAGAAATGTTCTTCTGAGAAGTTCCATCCTCCGGATACAGACGGGAAGAAACCCCAGCGATTGCCTGCTCCGAATTTTGAGGAGCCATCCCATCGAATATTCGCTGTGATCATATAGCGATTGTCATAAGAATAAAATGCGCGACCGAAGTATGAGTTTAAAGTATTGATATTATAATACCCACTTGCTCCGGGATTTATTGTACCTGCATTTAATATCTGTAGATTCGAATCATTATTGGCTAATCCTTGTTTGGAAGCGGCTATTTCCTCATAGCGTTCTTTCTCCGCGGATGTTCCAGCCATAACGGAGACGCTATGATCTCCAAATTTATCTGTGTATGTCAAATAATTATCAAATACCCAGTAATCTGTATTATAGATATTTCTACTGACAGTGGCGTACGAGCTATATTCATCACCATCCAGATAATATTTAGGGGTAAAGCCATCGCTTTGCTCACGTTTAAGATCTACGGCGATACTGGATTTGAAGGTTAAGAATGGGAATAATTTGAATTCTCCGGTGATATTGCTCTTGGTCGCGATCCCGTGCCATTTGTTTTGGGCGGAACGCTCCACTTGCGCTAGTGAGTTTTGCTTGTTTGAATATAATACGCCCGTATAGCGAGACCAAGGGTTCGTTGGTTCATAACCATTATAGATCCTATCTTTTAAAAAGTCTGGGACATCTACTAGGTTGTCTCTATAGATTGGAGTGATTGGATCTGCCGCCGCCGCTATGAATGCGGTTGCGTTATAAGAGTCGTTTTCTTGCACATTTCTACGGGATTGATAAATAACATTTACATTCGCCGACAGGTTTAACCATTTAGTTACTTCTGTATCCACGTTTAATCTTCCGGATAAGCGTTCGTAATCAGATCCTTTCAAAATACCTTTATGATTCATATAGCTGAAACTAGAGCGGTATCTGAGTTTGTTCATACCTCCGGAAAAGGCTAAGTTGTAGGTTTGATTAATGGCTTCGCTCGGCTTCCTGTTGATGGCATTCCACCAATTCGTACCTTCACGTCCACCATTTTTATCGAGGAATGAAAGAATTGCTTCTCGCTTTTCTGGAGTTGCGAAATCTTCGGTTAATTCTTTCCCTGCGGCAGCATATGCACGGTTCTTGTATTCCATAAATCCTTCTGCATCTAAAAGGTCATATTCTTTAGACGCTTCTTGGAAACCTATATTCATATCGAATTCAATGTTACTGCGGTAACTGTCTCCACTCGCTCCTCGTTTTGTGGTTACCAAAACCACACCATTGGCTGCTCGCGAGCCATAGATGGCTTGTGCGGAAGCATCTTTAAGCACTTCTATGTTTTCTATGTCGCGAGGGTTAAGCCATCCGATATCACTTTGAGGCATACCGTCTACTACATATAGAGGATTATTCCCGTATTGAGATAAGGTGCCGACACCACGAATACGCACGTCGCCTAAGGAACCCGGGCTACCCGAATTGGCCGTAATGGTTACGCCGGCAACCTTTCCTTGTAAGGCGTCAGATGCACTTCGTAGAGGGAGTGCGGAAATCTCTTCTCCTTTTATCTGTGATATGGCTCCCGTTAAATCACTTTTCTTGAAAGAACCATAGCCAACAACTACAACCTCATCTAGCTTTTGGGTGTCTTCTGCTAAAGTGATGTCAAGGCTGCTTTTGTTCCCTACATTGATACTTTGTTGAAGATAGCCGATATATGAGAATTCTACAATTGCGTTAGAGGGTACATTTTCCAGAACGTAACGTCCATCCATATCGGTCATAGATCCGATCGTTGTTCCTTTGACCACTACGTTTACTCCAATCAAAGGCTCCCCATCTTGTCCTATCACCTGTCCGGTTAACCGTTTGCCATTTTGGTTAGTAGATGGTAACTCCGTGCTTTTCACGGTTTTATTGGTAAGTACCACATGATTTTTAACAAGCTTATATGTAATGCCCGTGCCGTTAAAGATATTGTTTAGTACTTGTTCTATGGACTCTCCGTGGATATTGACATCGACCCGTTTATTCAAATTGATCTGGTTGTCATTATAGAAGAATTTATACTCGCTTTGGTCTTCAATTGCTTTAAAGACCTCGGTAATAGTGCCTTTTGTGATATTTAAAGAAATGCTTTGTGCTGATGCTGCCATTGTATATGGTTGGCAAAAGGTTAAGCACAAACCTAAGAATAATGATTTTTTCAAGGTGTTGTAATTAGTTCTACCGGAACTATTGAAGTCCCTCAATGTGAAACTACGAACGTGTTATTTCGAGAGGAGGCAGAAGATAATGATCCTCATTCGACACTCAGTGTCCTTGAAATAGAGCAAATCATGGAAAATACGATAGAGGAATTACCTGATCAATGTAAATCCATCTTTAAATTGAGTCGTATAAATGGACTCAAGAACCAAGAGATCGCAGATAAACTGGATATCTCTGTCCGTACGGTGGAAACACAGATATACAGGGCTCTTAAGATTTTGAAAAGTCGATTGAAAGATTATCTGGCTTCTTGAAAAATATAATACAAAAATCTATCAATCTTGTAAGTAGCACATCGTTCTGATGTGTCATACATATAGAATCGAGAAAAAACAATGAAAGAATATATAAAAGATATAATAGAGGAAAGTCTCAAAGACGAAGTAGATGTTGATAGGGAGTGGGAGCGTTTGTTTTCATCCATAGAGAAAAAAACTATTTCCAAAATGAAAACAAGAGGGCTATTCCTTCAATACCTGAAATATGCCGCTGCCGTGGTTTTGGGCATAGGTGTTTCACTATCAACGTTGTATCTTACGAATCAAGAGAACTTATCGACAGTTGGAAATTATAAATTAGTAACGAGCAAAGGAGAGAAGAGCTATTTGCAATTACCGGATGGTACGAGGGTTTGGCTTAACTCTTGTACAACTCTAGAATATGCGGAGAACTACGGCCATTCCAATCGTAGCATTTATTTGGATGGAGAAGCTTATTTTGAAGTCGCAAAGAATAAAGACTTACCTTTTGTTGTAAAGGCAAACGGTATTGATGTGAAAGCGATTGGTACGGCCTTTAATGTTTCCGCTTATATGGAAGACTCGCAACTAACCACAACCTTGTTCAATGGCAAGGTTGCCGTACAACCAACGTTGACTAAACAAGAGGTCTTACTTGAGCCTAACCAAGTGGCGGTTTATGATAAAAGTAGAAACAAGATAGAAGTAGTGCCTTACGATAAGAAACAGTTCGCTCAATGGAGAGGTGGTTTCTTGTCTTTCGAAATGATGTATCTGCAAGATATAACAAAGTTGTTGGAAAGGAACTATAACGTTGTATTTCGTTATGAAAATCAAGGAATAAAAAAATTAAGGTTTAGCGGTAGTTTCCGTAACAACGAAGATTTATCGGAAATTCTCAATGTGATAAAGACGAATACGGGCATTCGCTATCAAATACTGAAAGATACTATAGTAATCAAATAATAAATCATTGAATTATTAATCTTAAAAACGGTCTTGCTTATGAGAAATGGATGATTATTAGTACAATACGGATAAAATCGTAACATTGTTAGATCTTATTATTAATCTTAAATTTATTAATTATGGCTAATCAAATAGGGAGTTCCGGTAGAACGAAGGTAATTGAGGCATTCGTTCTGTATAGCCCTGTATAAATAAGCGTTTAAAGACGTGTGAATATCGATGTTCTCACGCTTTTCCCAGAAGCGGAGGAAGACGTTTTGTAAGATGTCTTTTGCGTCTTCCGGGTCGGGGATAAATTTTCGGCAATGTATATAAAGTTGGAGATAAACAGACTTGAACAGGGTATTAAAGGCGGCTATATCTCCTTGTTTGATCAATTCGATTATTTTGTTGTCAGATGCCATTTTATTCCCGTGTATTATTAGAAAGGTGGAGCGTATAGGCAAGGAGAACATTCCTTGGGCCTATACGCTTACTGCCTGTCAATTAATGCTAACCCTATTATAAGATTTCGTTTGCGGTTTTATTGAAATATTGGATACATTCTTTAATATCCGGTACTGAGTTTTCCCAGTTGTATTCATACTCGATAGAGAATACTCCCTTGAAATTCTGGGATTTGAGTTCTTTCAACATACCCTTTACATCTAGGATGCCTGTGCCCCAG
This sequence comes from Parabacteroides sp. Y3-G-102, assembly GCF_023656845.1. NCBI lineage: Bacteria > Pseudomonadati > Bacteroidota > Bacteroidia > Bacteroidales > Tannerellaceae > Parabacteroides > Parabacteroides sp. Y3-G-102. Next base: position 138,429 of record NZ_JAMOKU010000007.1, read on the forward strand.
ATCACGTCGTGCTGCTCATTCTCTCCTGCTTTTTTCGGGGCGATATCCTTGAAATGCAAAGAGATGATTCGACCTTTGAGTTGCTTTAAGCAATCAATCTGGTTTAGCCCCTCCCGACGCCAATGCCCCACATCTGAACAAGAACCTAGCAAGTGGCTGCGTCCGGAAATGGCTTTCAACAAGTTCTCCGGTTTCCAATACTCGGAAGGCTGCGGGTGATTATGGACGGAGATCTTAATGTTGTATTGCTTGGACAATTTTTCTACTAGGTCCCAATCGCTTAAAGCCGGTTCGCAAGTAATGAACTCTAGGTCCATCGCTTTCGCGAATTTGAACATCTTTTCCCAATCGGATGACTTTTCGGCTACATACACCCCGGTTCCTACGATCTTGATACCTTTGGATGCCGCAAGTTCCTTGATCTCTTTCTGAGTTTGCGCGTCGAGGTTAAAATCGAATACTTTATCCCCCCATTTACCGCCAAGCTTATGACCGGGATAAATCTCGATGTATTTCAATCCGAGTTCTTGCGTCTTATCGAGAGCTTCCGTCAAAGGGAACAGGTGGAAACTATAGGATTGCATCCCTAGACGCCATCCGTTCTTCTCGGCCTTCGTTTGCGCTTCGGTTGGAATAGCCAATAGGCAGCAAACGATCGCTATCATTATTTTATAGATATGTCTTATCATATTCGGTTGTTATTAAAAGGTTTATCTTGGCATATCCGGCAAAGAGAAACCGTTGTTATACGTATGCTTGATCCATTCGTTGGCCATCTCCGCAGCGTTAAACTCGGCGAAGCGACGGTCGAAACGCGGATCTCCGTCAATTACCTTGAAATCATCCACCGTGACGATCTTGATCTTATCGTTCGGGGAGATGTTCGTAAACCGCATATTCTCTCCATCCCATTGCAACTCACGATGCAAACCTTGCAGTCCGGAGAGGCGAACGGCCAAGACTCCCATCACGACCATCTCGTTGAACGGACCGGAGAACTGGAAGTTGGATGAGGCTTCCGTACGATTTTCCGGGGATTCCTTACATGCACGGATCCAGTCTTGCTCATGGGCGTTGGTAGACCATATGTCTCCATTGCCGCCTTTCACTCTCGGGATCGTCGGTTTGGGCTGGTTGAAATGTTCCATGTCGGAAACCGGTAATAAGGTCGGGTTCATTCCGTAACAGCCTGTCATGATCTTTCCTTTCGTTCCGATGAAGATGATACCGCCGTTCTCGTCGCCCATCATCTGCCCGTCTTTCAATTCTTCCGGACGGGGAGGCATCAAGCCACCATCGTACCAATAGACTTTTACTTCCGGCATCTTGACATTTCCTTTGGGCGGACGTGCGGGGAATGTATACGTTACGATCTGTGCGTGAGGAGGGGAGTACAGATTACTCAAAGTCGAGCTGCCGATTACGCTGGTCGGATATTTTAAGTCGAGTGCCCAATACAACGGGTCCATGATATGGCAAGCCATATCGCCCAAGGCCCCGGTTCCGAAGTCCCACCATCCACGCCAGTTCCAAGGGGTATAGACCGGATTATAAGGCCGCTTTTGAGCCGGGCCGATCCATAAATCCCAATCCAGTGTCTTCGGGCACTTCGGGGTATCGTTCGGCTTCATCAAGCCTTGGGGCCAGATGGGGCGGTCTGTCCAACAATGTACCTCATATACATCGCCGATTACGCCAGACTGTATCCACTCCGCGATCTGCCGGCACCAGTCGAATGAGTTACCTTGGTTACCCATTTGGGTGGCTACCTTATATTTCTTCGCCAGTTTGGTAAGCAAACGCGATTCGTAAACGGAGTGGGTAAGCGGTTTTTGCGTATAGCAATGCTTGCCTAGCGTGATTGCGTGGGCGGTCACGCCGGCATGTGTATGGTCTGGGGTGGCTACCATAATCGCGTCGATGGACTTACCCATCTCATCGAACATGACACGCCAGTCTTTAAAGCGTTTAGCCTTCGGATAGTCCTTGAAGGTCTTGTCCGCATAGTGCCAATCTACATCGCATAAAGCTACGATATTCTCCGTGTTCATGTTGGCGAGGTTACGACGTCCCATACCGCCGACACCGATACCCGCGATATTCAGTTTGTCACTAGGAGCTGTATAGCCAAAGGATTTACCGAGCACGGAACCCGGAACGATCGTTAGTCCGGCTGCCGCTACGGCTCCGGTCTTGAGGAAACTTCTTCTCGAAATGTTTTTCATAACTATTAAATTTTAAGAAAACGATATACTATAATGTTTGTAAATGAAGGTTGCGCCAAAGAACCTTGATGCCGCCACCATCATGTATTTGTAACGCGATACGCCCTTGACCGGCTCCGATCTTTTTATCCCGGATGTTTACCATCTCCTCTCCGTTGAGCCAAGTCTGTACATTATCTCCTTGTACCCGGATACGCATCGTGTTCCACTCTCCTTGTTTTAGGATGTTCTCCTTCTCGTCCGGGATCTGTATCAACCATCCTCGTCCGTAGGATTCGTAGATACCGCCCGTGTCAAAACCTTTGGGGGCGACTTCCACTTGCCAGCCGTTTACCTTTACATCTTTTTCTTCTACAAAGGAACGAATAAATACGCCAGAATTACCATCCGCTTCCTGTTTAAATTCCACGGTAAGGTCAAAATCGTCGTAATATTCCCGGGTGGCTAGATAGCCGTATTGTTTATCCGGGCCACTTTCGCATATTAATAAACCATCTTTTACATACCATAATTCTGTGCCGTATTTATCCCAGTTCGTAATGTCCTCGCCGTTGAATAAACGAGCCTCTCGTGTCTTGCGGGGAAGTTCCTTGATCTTGATATTACGGAACCATGCGGGATAACCGTGGTCTTGCAAACAAATCAAGCCTTTATGCGCTAATCCGTATTCAGGAGCGTTCGCCCATTTACCGCTGTTCTTACGGGAGAACCAATCATCAGACCATGCATCGAACTCTACGGTTTTGTGCCCGTTCATAAAGTAGGTGACATGTCCGTTGTCAAAAATAATCTTAGAGTTGTTCCATTCGCCGGCCGGATGTACTTTTATCGTGTTGAAGTCCGGTAAATACATCGCGTAATCCACTCCGCAACGTTGCCAATCTTCCAATGGCTCCGCGAAATTGATATCATCAATCAATTGATACTCGGGGCCGGTAACGTAGGGAACCGGGAATTGAGGACGTTCTACCACATGATATAATAAACCGCTATTTCCTCCTTTCGAGATTTTCCAGTCCCACGAAAGCTCAAAATTCTCATAAGCCTTGTCGGTGACGATGTATCCGCTGGCATCGCTACCTTGCCCGTCCGCTTGGATGGTTCCGTTTACAACTTCCCAAGGTCCGGTCAAGGCGGTTCCGTTATAATCCCGCCAGCCATCCAAGGTTTCCCCATCGAATAGAAGTTCCCAACCTTCCGCTTTCTCTTGTTCGGTCAATGTGTTATGCTTCGTGTTATCACAGGCGATTAAACCGAAAGCAGCTGTCATTACGAACGATACGATTGTTATTTTCATGTACGTATAGCTTTATTGTTAATACAAATTTGTCGGTGTTTTATATATGAGACAACTCTGGGGCAAGGGATACGTAAGCTCTTTTTCCTTTTTTATTTATTTTAACGGAAGTGTATGGCAATCGGTCATTTATTAGTCGGCAAACGCAGTAGTACTGACTTTGCCAAGTAATATATACTAACATCGCCAACGCAGTATATCTGATTTGGATACACTAAATACATTATATGATGTAGCCAAATGTTGCTGTGACTATGCCTAAATTTACTTCACAGATTTTACTGTTATTTTCTAAGGTACTTCACATCTTAGAGAAGCTTCTCCTGAAAAACTTCACAGGGTTGAAAGTTGTTTCCTGAACCGGTTCAC